>JAITNR010000053.1 GCA_031290375.1 Prevotellaceae bacterium
AAGCAATCCACAGTGTCCTTCAATTAGATTGCGGGTCAAGCCCGCAATGACGAAAATTGATGTCGTTCTTAGATTATTCATTATTAATTGTTCATTATTCATTAATATGTTCATTAATAAAAAATCCCTGAAAGAAGTATTATTTCTTTCAAGAATTGCGACAAATTTTCCCGACTTTATCAGGGAAAAATTTCTTAAACTTTCTTGTGTATTTAACTGATTTTTATTATACTTCGCGCGCGCGTATAATAAGTGGTGTGGGACTTGCTCATGAGTGTGTGTGTGTGTGTGTGTGTGTGTGTGTGTGTGTGTGTGTGTGTGTGTTTAACAATATTTTCAATATTAACAAAAATTTTAGTCATAAAAAAAGTTAAAAAAAATTTATACAGAGAATGACTGACAGTGGATGATGAGTAATTGGGTAACATGTGTTGAATCAATTGTTAATTAAAGTCTATTCAGGTTCAAAATCGAATGCAAAGGTAAATGAATTTTTTTAATTATGCAAATTTATTTTTACACATAATTTCAGAATTTTCATAATTCACATATTTGGTTCTGTAAATCCCTGATTGCTTCGTCCCTCGCAATGACGCAAAGGGCAAGAGCAATGTTATCATATTATTCATTGTTCATTGTTCATTATTCATTATTCATTAACCTGCCCAGCCTTCCCTGTCTAAACTTCTGTAATTTATCGCCTCAGCGAGATGATGTACTTCAATGTTTTGACTTGCTTCCAAATCGGCTATTGTACGTGCCACCTTGAGAATTCTGCCATGAGCGCGAGCCGAAAGGTTCATTTTGAGCATTGCCATCTTGAGCAACTCCTGCCCCGCCTGATTGGGAACAGCAAACTCACGCAACATCTTTGATGTCATCTGAGCATTGCAATAAATTCCTGCTGAATTTTCAAATCGTTGCTGCTGAATATTGCGGGCATCAATCACACGTTTGCGGATAACTTCGCTTTTTTCGACAGGTGCGTCATCTGAAAGTTTTTCAAAGGGCACAGGGACAATCTCAATGTGCATGTCAATCCTGTCAAGCAATGGACCCGAAATTCGCCCCAAATACTTTTGCACCATACCCGGAGCGCAGACGCACATTTTTTCAGGGTGATTGTAATATCCACACGGACAGGGGTTCATCGAAGCCACAAGCATAAAACTTGCAGGATATTCGGCAGCAAATTTTGCCCTCGAAATAGAAATTTTTCTATCTTCGAGTGGTTGCCTCATCACTTCGAGCACAGTGCGTTTGAACTCAGGCAGTTCGTCCAGAAAAAGCACGCCGTTGTGTGCAAGGGAAATTTCCCCCGGCTGCGGAAAAGTGCCTCCCCCGACCAGTGCCACGTCCGAAATGGTGTGATGCGGACTTCTGAACGGACGCTGAGCGATAAGCGAATAATTGCCGTTGATTTTGCCTGCGACAGAATGAATTTTTGTTGTTTCCAAAGCCTCATTCAGGGTCAGAGGCGGAAGAATAGTTGGTATTCGCTTAGCCATCATAGATTTGCCCGCACCCGGAGCACCAATCATAATAAGGTTGTGCCCTCCTGCTGCCGACACCTCCAAAGCACGTTTAACGCTTTCCTGCCCTTTTACATCGGCAAAATCAATATCAAAACTTTCAGTATGAGAATAAAATTCTTTACGGGTATCAACCTGAATTTTTTCCAGTTCCTTGTTGTGATTTAAAAAATCAACAACATCTCTCAGGTTATCAGCACTATAAACATCTAAATTATTAACTACAGCCGCCTCAGGCGTATTTGCCTTAGGCAGAACAAGCCCCTTAAAACCGAGTTCGCGGGCAAGAATGGCAATAGGCAAAGCTCCTTTTATCGGGTTGAGAGTACCGTCAAGCGAAAGCTCTCCCATAAAAACATATTTGTCCAAATCGGATTTATCCACTATTTCGTTTGATGCCAAAACACCAATTGCAATGGGCAAATCGTATGCAGAACCCTCCTTGCGAATATCAGCGGGTGCCATATTTACCACCACCATTTTTCTGGGAAAAGGAATTGACAGGTGCTTTACTGCCGACATAATCCGCTCATAACTCTCCTTGACCGCGTTGTCGGGCAATCCTACAAGCATAAATTTGGTCGCGGTAGTTGTATTGACTTCAACCGAAATCATTATGGCATCTATGCCATGTACCGCTGCTGCATTGACTTTAACAAACATATTTTAGTTTTTGAATTAGTAAGTTTTTATATTTGGGCAAAGCCCTTTCTTATATTTTTTTTGTTTAAAACAATTTCTTTATCATGATTTATAACTCAGAAAAGTCATAGCAGCTTCATCCGCTTTGTTTTTTACAGAAATATCCGGCTGTTTGAAAAAGTCAAACAGAAGCTCCTGTTTTGTATTCGATTTCTTCCAAAGTCCGACTACTTGTCCGTTAGCAACAATTGTCGGTTTGAAAATACCGTTACTTGAAATCGCTTTACTGTGATTTTCGGGCAAAATCGCTGCCTGTCGGTCTCTGTAACTTATGATATATTCATCGAAAGCGGGCAGCAAATATATTGATTTGTTCACTTTCGCAATATTGCAGGACGTATCTGTCATCCAATACGTTTGTCCGTTCACCGTTTCCGAAATAAACGCAGATTTCACCGTTTCCAGACCTTGTTTCGCTTCTGTCTGCGACAAGCCCGACCACCAGACAAAATCCTGCAAAGTGGCAGGACAGTGACTCGTAAAATAGTGCTGCACAAGCGCCACCAATGCCTCCTCTCTGCTCAACGGCTTTGTGCAGGGAACTCTCTCATTAAGCAGGGCGTAAGTCTGCGTTTTCCCCTGTAACGCACCGCTGCACACAATGCCGTCCAGTTCTGCCCGCATCATGAAATGCGACAGCCGAGGAGTGTCGATTGTGATTTTCGCCCTCTCAAATTCCTCCCTCAAGGCTGCCCGCGTGAGATGTTTACCTTCCAGCACTTTTTCGATAACGCGGTTAGTTTTACAGTACAGTTCTTCGGAAATCTCTAAATCGCGGTCTCTTGATTTGGTTGATAACTTGATTTTATCAGCCGATAACGACAACATCCAACGGATATTTTCAGGCGCAACCAAATGCCATGTCGGACGCAGCACGTGAGTACGGAGAATGCTGCCGCTATTGAAAGCCGCGTCCACCATCGCCTCTGTATATCCGGGAAGCCGCATTGCCACAGCCCATTTAGCCATATTGAAATCCTGCGCCTGCATTGCTCCCATCCACGAAACTATCTCTTTTGCCGTTTGCAGCGTTGTACCCGAAAGTTGCTGACTTATTAGCCGTATATCTGTGATTTTATTTTTCATTTCAACGGGTCATGTTTTTTACAAAGGTAACAAATCTATATTAAATATGCCAAATCCATATTTTTTTTACTAAAATCCGAAGTCGTCAATAGTAACTTTTTGGGCTTTTTCTTCAAGTTTGACTGTCGCTTTTTGATGAACTCTGTTACCTTCCACAAAAATTGCCCGAGCAGGACGAACAGGACAAATAAACTCACAGCCTCCGCAGCCGATACAGATGGTCGTGTCTATTTGCGGAATTGTCAAACCGTCTTTGTAGGGCATCATTTTCACTGCCTGTGTAGGGCAATGCTCGGAGCAGGCACCGCAGTTTTTGCCATTCCTTACAACAACACATATATCTCTGTTAAACTGCACTTTACCCATTTGTGTGGTGTGCTTTTGCTCTACCGTGAGCGGTCGCAAAGCACCATTGGGACAAACATTTGAGCATTGGGTACAATTATAGTTGCAAAATCCGTTTTCAAAACTCATTACGGGCTGCATCATTCCTGCCAGGCCATATTCTAAAAAAGCGGGTTTCAGCACATTGGACGGACATTTGCCAATACACAAATGACACGCCGTACAATGTTTTTGCAAATTATCTGCGCTCAAGGATCCGGGCGGAGAAAGCGGAATTTTGCGTGCTCTGACGTCAGGTTTCAAAATTCCTTTGCTTTGAGCCAAGAGTAGAGGCATGGAAACAGCTGTAAATAAGCTTGTTGTAAGAAATTTTCGTCTATCCGAATTTATTTTTTTCGATTGAGAATTTGTTGTTTTCAATGGTAGAAATTTAAGCGCATTTTTGTTGCAAACTCCGATACAATCGAAGCAATCGACACAGCGACCATAATCTATTTTACCCTCCTTGCTATTGATACAGGAAGCCTTGCATTTTGTGCCGCAACTGCCACAATGATTGCATTTTTCCCCGTCAATTCTAACTTTGAACAGAGAAAATTTACTCAAAAAACCAAGAACAGTACCCGTTGGACACACTGTATTACAGAATGTCCTGCCGTTTTTATACGCAAAAAAACCTATTGTAAAAAAAGTAATTATTGCAACCAAAAATGAGGTTAAATCGAAAAAAATCTCTGTTCTGTAAAATGTATAATTGCCGAAACTTGTAAAAATCTGCTCCAGAACATTATTGCCAAACTGATAAACAGGCTTAAAAATGTGTGCCGCCATTCGTCCAAAGGCACTGTATGGCTCTATCAGACTGACTATTAGGTTGATACTTGCAAAAAAGGAAATTATAAAAATACCAAGCAAGCATGTACGAAGAATGTTTTTAGGATAGCTAAAAAAATATTTTTTTCGTTTATTAATTTTTTTTGACAACCACGCCACTATATCCTGAAAAACACCCATAGGACAAATTACAGAACAGTAAATCCTTCCAAACAAGAGAGTTAGTACAATTAAGAACGCCAGAATTACAAAACTGCCCCAAAAAATTGCCGGTATGAATTGCAAATGAGCCAAACGGTGAAACTGTATTGGCAAAAAATCTGCAAAGTCGATGAAAAAGAATGTGATAAGTGTAAAAAAACACACTGCCAATACCACTCGCAGAGTTTTTAGAGTGAGAAAAGATTTTTTTGTTGCCATTGCTATAAAATTATATTCGCAAAAGTAATAAAAAATAATTAATTTTGCAGTTCGTTTTTAAATTCATTCTAAATATATGTTTAAAGAAATTTTATCGATTTCGGGTAGACCGGGTTTGTTCAAATTGATTTCACAATCAAAAAATATGGTAATAGTTGAATCGCTGCTTGAAGGTAAGCGTTTCCCGTCATATCCTCACGAGAAAATCAGTGCATTGAAGGATATTGCAATGTTTTCGCAGTCGGGAGAAAAAACTTTGGGAGAACTTTTTAAAAAGACTTTTGAGTTGGAAAACGGGCAAAAGATTGCCCTTTCTCCAAAATCTTCGCCCGAAGAATTACGTCAGTATTTTGTGAAAATTTTACCTGATTTTGACCAGGAAAAAATTTATCCCAACGATATTAAGCGTTTTATTCAGTGGTATAATATTCTTTTGGACTCAAAAATAACTGACTTTGATCCCGAAGAACAGACCAAAGATGAGGGGAAAAAGGTAGAACAATCTGTAAAAAAGGCTGAAACAAAACAGCAAAAGGTTGCAAACACAACCCAAAAGACATCTGCCAGATCGGTTGCAGCCAAACAGCGACCAATGATAGCCTCAAAGAAAGGAAGCTAAATGTTCCCCGACTTTCTGAAAGAGATATTCGTTTTCGATTCTCACTCGCCACTGCTGTTTACTCAATTCTATTTTTGGGCGTTTTTTGCTGTTGTGTTCGCAGGCTTTGCAGCGCTGAAAAACAGGATTTTACTCAGAAATACCTATCTCGCGTTTTTTAGCCTGTTTTTTTACTACAAAACAGGGGGATTTTTTGTTTTATTACTGATTTTCAATATCTTGGCAAATATGTGGGTAGGTAGAGCGATTTTTCGTTCCAATACTGAAAGCCAACGAAGAATGTATTTAGTTATTGGACTGATAATCAATTTATTGGTGCTATGTTACTACAAATATGCCTACTTGTTTGTGGAGATGCTGAATACCATTTTAGGTATTAATTTACAAGTGTTCGACCTCTTTGCCTGGACGGGCAATGTGCTGAACGGCACAGAAAAATTTAATACGGCAAATATCCTTTTGCCTGTAGGAATTTCGTTCTATACTTTTCATAATATCAGCTACATAATGGATATTTTCCGCCGAAAAGTTGAACCTGTAAAAAACTTTTTCAACTATACCTTTTATGTAAGTTTTTTTCCACAACTTGTTGCAGGACCGATAGTGAGGGCAAGCGAATTTATTCCGCAAATCTACAAACCGTATTTTCTTGGTAGAAAACAATTTGGAATTGCCATATTCTGGATAATCAACGGATTGGCAAAGAAAATAATCCTTTCCGATTACATTGCAGTGAACTTTGTGGACAGGGTTTTTGAAAATCCGCTGATGTTTTCGAGTTTTGAAAACCTGATGGCGTTGTTTGGTTACTCGTTGCAGGTTTATGCCGATTTTAGTGGCTACACCGATATTGCCATCGGCGTGGCGATGCTGTTTGGATTTTATTTGCCCAAAAACTTCAATTCTCCATACAAAGCAACCAATGCAGGCAATTTTTGGAAACGATGGCACATTTCGCTGTCGCGGTGGTTGCAAGATTACCTGTATATATCGCTCGGAGGTAATCGCAATGCCACTTTCGCCACGTACATCACCATTATTACAATAGCACTGATTGCGGCACTGCTTTCCGGCAGCATTTGGGTGGCGGCAGCAATTTTGACTGTCGTGATAATTATTTGGTTATTAATACGTTATAAGCCTGACAAAAAGAAGAAAATCACCACCAACCTCAATATGATGAATACGATGTTGCTCGGCGGCTTATGGCACGGAGCAAGTTGGAACTTTATGATTTGGGGCGGACTGAACGGTATCGGAATGTTGATTTTCAAATTTTGGAAAAATAAAAACTTGAAAATAAGAACGTTAATTCTACTGACTTTTTCACTGATTTTTGGAATTTTATTTTATAAATTTCAATACCCTGTTTTCAAAATAGGCTTTGTGTGGCTTTCGATACTTTTTATCGGCACACTTATAAGGTTAATTTACAATATATTAAGTGGTAAAAGAGCGTTTACGTGGCTTGAAATGGCGTGGGCTGTGTTGCAAACATTTGTATTTATCACGTTTACAAGACTTTTCTTCCGTAGCGGCTCAAACCTCGACCCCTCCGAAGCCAACCAAACGGCGTGGAACACTGCCAAAAATATGGTGAGCAAAATTGGAGGCAAGTGGGATTTTTCACTGATAGACAATATGATATACGAATACCGTAGTGTGTTCATTTGGTTTGTCATCGGAATGATAATTCATTGGCTGCCTGAACATTTCAAACGCCGCTACCGTCTTTGGTTTGCCTCAATGCCATTGTGGTTGATGGCAGCGGTGGCAGTGCTCTCGGTTTTTATTATATATCAATTTATTTCTGCTGATTTACAGTCATTTATCTATTTTCAGTTTTAGGGAAACTGTTAAAGTAAGATTAAAAATGAACAATAAAAATTATGATAAAATAAGATTGCGGGTCATACCATAAAGAGCACAGGTGCCCGCAATGATGCATTGCGCTTGGACTTTGCATCATTGTAGGCTGCGACCCGCAATGACGAACGCTATCAGAACGTTATACGGATAATCATTAATATTTGCAAGTAACCTGTCATATTTTTTAGTTATCTATTTTTATCTTTTTTTGTATATAAAAATCG
>JAITNR010000111.1 GCA_031290375.1 Prevotellaceae bacterium
GTCGTGTTGATGTTTAATATTTTAAGGGTAAATTTATATTTAAAATTTATATTTATTTGAATGTCAAATAATTACAAAAAACTCAAAAATAATTGTCAATTATCAATTTTTAATTATCAATTATCAATTCTCAATTGACCTGAATTTTCTCATCTGAATAAACAGCATTACAGCCGTAATGACTACTGCAACTGCATCGGCTATCGGCATACTCCACCAAACACCTTTGAGTTGCCATATTTTTGGCAAAATAATGAGCAACGGTATCAAAAATAGCACTTGCCGCGTGAGCGAAAGAAAAATTGCCTTTTTTGCCATTCCCATACTTTGAAAAAAATTAGACGACACCATTTGAAATGCAACAACAGGATAAGAAACAAAAACTATTCTGAACCCTGTTACTGCCAATGCTTTCAGTGTTGCGTCGGTGGTAAATATTGAGGCTATCGCGTTGGGGAAAAGTTCCATAAGCGCAAAACCTGTAACTGTTACAACAGTGGCACAACGCACCGTCAGCCAAAAAACCGATGTAACGCGCTCGTATTTTTTTGCACCAAAATTATAACCCGCAATGGGCTGCATTCCCTGATTAAAACCGACAACTATCATTACAAAAAACATTGCAATCCTGTTTACAATCGTGTAAGCACTTATTGCATCGTCTCCACCTGTGCGTTTCAAACCCTGATTTATCAAAATTACAATCACGCACGCTGCCCCATTCATCAAAAAAGGAGACAAACCTATTGATGTTGAGTCAATTACAATTCGTTTTTTGAGTTTCAAACCCTCCCTTGTGAAATGCAGAAAACTGTCCTTGCGCTGAAAAAGGCTGAATTGCCAAACAAGCATAATAAGCTGCGAAATAACCGTTGCCAATGCGCTGCCCTGAATGCCCCATTTGAAAACAAAAATAAACAGCGGATTGAGAACAAGATTGATGCCGACAGTCATCAGCGTGGCATACATTGCTTTTTCGGGATTGCCCGAAGCACGTAAAACCGCATTCAACCCAAAATAAATGTGACTGAAAATGTTGCCAAGCAAAATGATGTGCATAAATTGGGCAGCGTAGGGCAAAGTAACCTCGCTTGCGCCAAAAAACAGCAAAACAGGTTTGAGAAATATCATTGCGACAATAGAGAACGACAAACCGGTAATCACATTCAGCACCACCACATTTCCCAAAATCTGATTTGCCGAACTGTAATCCTTTTGTCCGATACGAATGGAAAGCAGCGTAGATGCCCCAACGCCCGTCATAGCACCAAAAGCCGCTGCTAAATTCATCAACGGAAAAGTAATTCCAAGACCGGCAAGTGCATCTTTTCCCACACCGTGCCCGATAAAAATACTGTCCGTAATATTGTATAATGCCGCCGCCACCGATGCAATAATGGCAGGCACGGCATATTGTTGCAGTAATTTGCCTGTTTTTTCAGTTCCAAGTTCAACAGGCGTTGCATTATTTCTCATAAAAAAATTCCTTTATAATTGATTATCAACGTATTGCGATAATCCGAATTATCATTGCAAAGATAATACTTTTTTCGATATTATACGAAAAGATTGTTTAAGCAATTTGCAGATTAATGTACTGTTTTATTTTAAAAATTGCGCCCCTTTTTCTTATACACACCGATTAAAATCGGCGCGAGCGCGGACAAAACTGCAAGAACACTTTATTTGGGCGGTCTGTTGCCCGGAAGCTATTCTGTAATACTGGTAGCCAACGGCATACCAAGTTGCATTCAATTTCCCATCCTTTCCGCCCAATCCCTAAACGTTTCTACCGACTCCTTTCCCCAATGTGCGACTTTTTGTTTTACTTTTTCGAGTGGAATTTCCTGTTCCAAACGGGTTTTTGAGAAAAACAAATCAGCATAGCAAATCAGTTGCTCTTCTATCGTAACCGGTTGCATATCCCTGTGAGGCAGCGGCAATTTTTCTTTGATAATATACTCCAGCGAAAGCCCTGTGCCTGTATGCCTTTCGCACACAAGAGCGTGAGCCTCAAGTTCCTCCTTGCGCAACAACTCCGCACCCAAATAGCCGTGTTCGATATATTGATGAGTGCCATGACAGTGAATTGACGGCGCACTGGTCAGAAAAATACCTATATCGTGTAGCATGGCAGCCTCCTTGATAAAATCAAAATCACAGCCCAATTCCCTGTGCTTTCGAGCAATTTCTAACGCTTTTGCAGTTACCGAATTGCTGTGAGATACCAGGATGTCATACAGTTGCGTATGTTTTTGATAATATTTTTCTATAATGTTCAACGGGTTCATATTTCAGTTATTGTGATTTGGATATTATCCCTGACCTGCAAAAATTGGATGTCAAAAATCCAAAGTTAATACTTTATCGCCACAATTCAAAACAAATAACCGACTCCACATTTTACCCAGCGTCCGGGCTGTTCTATGCCACCGATGTCGTGATATTTGGTATCCAAAATATTGTTTGCGTCCAGAAAAACGTTTAAGTGTGCGTTCTGCCAGTAAATTCTGCCGTCAAATAGTCCGAATGGCTTATAATCGGTCAATGCACTGTTGGAATTGTTGCGAACTTGAAAAGTGTATTGCCATGTTGCACCAAAATTTTTGTAAATTTTATGCTCTAATTTAGCCGTAATCTTGTGTTTCAGGTAATCAAGGGCGTACAGTGAAAGAAAACCATCCATTTTTTTGTCTGAATTTATATATGAATAACTTAAATCCACAGTTTTTATCCACTTATTCCATTGATAACCAATAGACAACTCTCCTCCCAAAGTATTGATTTTGGTGTAATTCATACTGTGCCATACAGTCGAATCCGAAGAAAACCTTATCCAGTCAATAATACCCCTGCCTGAGCGATAAAAAGCGGTAAGACCGGCATAAAACCCCTTGTGATTGACTTTCAGCCCAATTTCAGCCGTCAGACTATGCTCCGGTTTGAGGTCAGGATTGCTTTGTTGAGTGGCACTTTTATAGTATAGGTCGGTAAATGTTGGTAGCCGTAAAGCACGATTAATATTGGCATAAATCAGCAGTCCCTGCTTAAATTCGTAGCCCAAGTTTGCACCAAACGCAAAGTTGTTGCCGAACATTGTGTTGTAGTTGCCCGAAACACCTAACGAAGCCGAAAATTTTGCAAAAATAAATTCCTGTTCGGCAAAATAGTTGATATTCAATCGGTTTTTGCCATAAATAAAATTTGTGTCGGTCTGTTCCAAAGGTATTTTTTTGGGGTTATCCAATTTATCTCCAAGCACATTACTGAAAATGTGTTCGTTACGAACTTCCACACCAACGGCACTGTGTCCTATTTTCGAGTAATATGCTCCTTTTATGTTGCCGCCTGTAACATCTGTAAGGTGGTAGTTATGCCCTTTGTACCAGGCGGCAGCAGGCGTGCCGTCAAGGTTTTTGGAGTCTCTGAAAAGTTCAAATCTGTCGTGGTGACGGCGGTAAAAGGCGGACAAATCAATTTTGAAATTTCCAAAATTCTTTTCCGCCTGAACTGATGCAATCAGGGTTTTGGTGGCATCGAACTGATTGGGATAATTGGCCGAATAAAAAGTATTTGCCCCATAATCTTTTGTCTGCAAGCCAAGTTGAACATTGAGTTTGCCTGTTTTTTTGTCTCTGAAATTTGCCTGCAAAAAAATATTATTGTTTTTATAATCAGAGTTTTGCATATATCCGTCTGACGAAGAATGTGATGCTGCACCCGAAAAGAGCCATTTTTTGTAGCCCACATTTAATTTTGCTGTAGGCAAAAAAAGTGAGTTTTCACCCATTGTGAGCGACATTTTGCTGTGATTATCCGCACTTTGTCCTGTAATAATGTTTATCGCCCCACTAAAAGCCGAAAGTCCGAACAGGCTCACAGACGCACCTTGAAGCACCTCAATCCTGTCGATTTGACTGAGTAAAATCGGCAAATCAAGGCTGTAATGCCCTGTCTGTATGTCTGTCAGATTGACACCGTTGAGCATAATCATCACTTGGTCGAAAGTACCGCCCCTCATCGACAAATCCGCCTGAACTCCGTTTGCACCCCGCTGACGAACATCAATCCCCGGTAAATAATCAAGCAGTTCGTTAATGTCCTGTACAGGCAAAGCGGAAATTTGCTCTTTAGAAATCGAATAAACTACTCGTAACTTTTCGGAAGCCATTGAGTTGTACACCCCAATCACTTCGACACCTGCTAAATTTTGTGACACTGTTGTGTCTCTCTCTGCCTTGGCAGATACAATGCCAAGTAACAGCATTGCAGTTGTTAAAAGATTTTTTTTTGTCATAAAGATTTTTTTTTAAATTTATTTATTAAATATTTATAATTCATAATAAAAAAAGTCCTTTGCTTTATGGCAAAAGACTTTAAAGTTGATATACACAAATTGATATATTTACACCTTTTTTCTCCGTTTGATTGTGGTTTAATGGTAAAATAAAGGCAAAAGCGGGATTAGGAAAATCCGTTTCTTGCATGGAAGTTTCAAAATCAACCTCTTGCTCTGCAAAATTTTGTTTTTGCAAATAATCTGTTGCCAATTTTTTGGTCAAAACCCTCAATGAGCAATCACTTGTGTCTGCCGAAAGTCTCCCGATAGAAATCACCTTATGCAGAGAACAAAAAACGGCATACGCTTTTTTGGTAAAGCGTCTGAAACGAACGTGTTTTTTGGTTTGTGTGTTAATATTCACGACTTGCAACTGCTATGCGTTAGCCATCTCTACAGCCAAATCGTAAATCGTTGTGTCATCCAGAGTTACGAGCCCCCCATCAGGTCCAGCTTCTATGTGAACTCCGATTGCCTCTGCGTTTTTATAGTTCTGTCCGCCAAAATAATTGCGAACAGTTTCGATTTCGAGCCCAAGTTTTTCCGCAATCTTCTGCATTGAACCGTGTGGCAAACTATCTTTTAGTTTGCGTAAAGAGTTGAATGTTACTACTTTTGTCATACTTTTTGACTATTAGTTTTTTATATACTTCTAATGAAAATTCAGTCTGCTAATTTACACATTTTTTTTGAACTGACAAAAAAATTATTTTGAGGGCTAAAGTTTTTTTTTGAGTTGCTATTGTTTTTGAAATCACCTCGTAAACGTTAAAAATTTTAACACGATATCAGAGGTGTTCTTACGCATAGGACAGAGCCGCTCGGAGCGAAGCAATCCATAGTGCCCTCTTCGATTGGGGGCGGGTCATACTCTAAAGAGCACAGGCGCCCGCAATGACGAAAATGATATTGTTCTAGATTATTCATTAATCAAAAATCCCCAAAAGAAGTATTGTTTCTTTCAAGATATTGTGGTAAATTCTTCCAACTTTCTCAAGCTTTACAAGTGCATGACATAAAAATGGATAATTGTTGATTTTTTTTTGTACATTTGTAAGTTTTTATTTTTGTTTGGGGAGAAATATCTGAATACGAACAGTTATCACGCAAATAAAAAACTTTAATTGATTGTTACTATGTTAAAAAAAGCATTTTTGCTCACACTTTCGATTCCGTTGGTTTGTTGCAGCAAATACAAAAACACGATACCCAATTATCCTGTCCATTTGGAATTTAATATAACGGCTAACGCACCTGAACTTGCGGCATTTAATGGTTTTAAGGAGTTTTTTAAGCCTGAAAATGCTACTCAGGTTCTTGGTTACGGCGGAATTTTGGTTTTTCATACAATAGAGGACAAATATTGTGCTTTTGATATGGCTTGTCCATTCGAGGCAAAGCCTGATATACGAGTTCACGCTGACAATATGGGTGTTGCAAAGTGCGATTCGTGCCTTTCCACTTTCTACACAGGTGATGCTACAGGGTTTCAACTTGATGGCAAAGCAAAATCGCCATTGAGAAAATATCAAACCTATTTCAACCCAACAACTAATAATATCTTAGTAACAAATTAATTTAACAAATAACTTTAAACAATTTCAAAAATACATTTTAGGATATGAAAAAACAATTATACTTATACGGATTTATTTTTTTAATGCTGACGACAATTTCGTCGTGCGCGAACAAAGAAAATCATTTTTTAAAAGATAGCGATTATCGCCAAAAAGTAATCACGCAATTTGAAAAACGCAAGGTGCAAGCGGCAGGACGAGGCGATGCGCTGTTTTCTGTTTTCGACAAAGAAAATCTGACAACCGAACAACGCGAAGCACTTCAGTTTTTGTACGCATACATGCCTTTGTGCGATTTAGCCGATTATGATGGCGATTTTTTTCTGACACAAGTGAACGCAGCCCTCGAAGCACGTAATTATTTTTCGTGGGGAAAAACTGTTCCCGACGATATTTTTCGCCATTTTGTGCTTGTATATCGCATTAATAACGAATATCTTGACACTGCGCGTGTAGTATTTTTTGAAGAATTAAAAAATCGCATTAAAAATCTTTCGATGGCAGAGGCTGCGTTGGAAGTAAACCATTGGTGTCACGAAAAAGTCAACTATCGCGGCACGGACGCACGTAC
>JAITNR010000127.1 GCA_031290375.1 Prevotellaceae bacterium
ATTTAACAAATTTTAAATACTAAAAATTTTCTTTTTCCGTTTGTATAATAAAAAGAGTAATGCAAACACCTGTTAGTTATTTTACAGAGTTGACCGACCCTCGTGTGGAGAGGAGTAAATAGCATTTGATGGAGGACATAATCTCACAAAAATTGTGTACCTTTGCATTTGGGTTGTCTGCTTCTTTATATTACAACCTGGAAGTAGTTTTTTTATGCCTTTTGAGTTAAAAAAGGTTAAAAAATGCAATTTGTGCGATTTTTTTTGAAAAAAGTTGTCTAAATAAGAGAATTATGTTTTACCTTTGTATTCGATAATCTAAATAGAGTATTATGAAAACGAAATTTTTGTACATATTTATAGGTTTGGTTGCCGTACCGTTCGGAATGTACGCCAATAGCAACAATGGTTTTAATGAGGTTGCAGCACACGACACAGTTGGTGTGTTTGCGGAAAAGCTGCCACAGGTGGATATTATTTCTATTGATGGGCAATTAAGCATCAAATCGGACGAAGTTATGAGCAGCATGGAGGTTTATTCTTCCATAGGAGGGTTATTGTATCGATCAGATGTGAACTCCTCAGACGTAAAAATCAGCAATATTGCCAAAACTGTTATAGTTATAAGAATTAAATTCAAAAATGGCAAATCTTCGGTTTATAAAATAAAAATGCAATAAATTTGCTCGAAAAAAGAGGCTGTCCAAAAGCAGGGCAGCCTCTTTTCGTTTTATTTACTGCGCTTTACCTGCACTCCCCAGCACATTTTCAATCTTGTGTGTGTAGAGTCTTTTCATATTGTCGCGGGCTGGTCCAAGATATTTTCTTGGGTCAAACTCGGCAGGTTTCAGGCTGAAAGCCTCGCGTACCGCTGCCGTCATAGCCAAACGGCTGTCGGAGTCGATGTTGATTTTGCACACTGACGATTTGGATGCCTTGCGCAGTTGTTCTTCAGGTATACCTATTGCGTCTTTGATAGTACCTCCGTATTTGTTGATAGTTGCCACCTGATCTTGTGGAACAGACGATGCCCCGTGTAGAACAATCGGAAAACCCGGCAACTCTTTTTCTACTGCCTCAAGTATATCAAATCTTAGCGGTGGTGGCACTAAAATGCCGTTTGCATCTGTTGTGCATTGCTCAGGAGTAAATTTATTTGCACCGTGAGAAGTACCAATCGAAATTGCCAATGAGTCGCAGCCTGTTTTTGTAGCAAAATCAACTACCTCTTCAGGCTGAGTGTAGGTGTGATGTTCTGCCTGCACTTCATCTTCTATGCCTGCCAGCACGCCAAGTTCGCCTTCTACTGTTACATCATATTGATGAGCAAATTCAACCACTTTTTTGGTTAAAGCCACATTGTCGTCATACGAAAGATGTGAGCCGTCAATCATAACGGACGAAAAGCCCATTTCGATACAATTGCGGCAAAGTTCAAAACTGTCCCCGTGGTCGAGGTGGAGCACTATTTGAGGGTTTTCCCAGCCCAACTCCTTGGCATATTCAACCGCACCTTCAGCCATGTAACGCAAAAGTGTGGCATTTGCATATTGCCTTGCCCCTTTGGAAACTTGCAGGATAACAGGCGATTTTGTTTCCGCCGAAGCCTGAATTATAGCCTGCAACTGCTCCATATTGTTGAAATTGAACGCAGGTATGGCATAACCCCCATTTATAGCCTTTCTAAACATCTCTCTTGTGTTTATCAAACCGATTTTTTTATAATCTACCATAATTTTTATGTATTAAATTTTTATAATTTTAAAATAAATTGTAAAACAAGTTTTAGCTCAATTTTATTCATGTCTCAATTATTAATTATTTATGCCAATCACGAGTTGAATAGTGTTTATTTAGTCCGATAGGGCGTTATGTGAATAACCGCAGGTGAAACCTGTAGAAATGCAATATTCCATACCTCAACCCGTATGGGTTGAATTAATATCATTGTTCAACCCTACGGGTTGAGGTGTCGGTTGTCTTTAGCCGTAAGTTGCACTTACGGTTATTCACATTCTGTTCTACAGACATAAATGCCATTATCACGCAAAGTCCGCATTTTTTATTGTTCATCATTCATTTTTTTGTTTTGCGAACAGCATTTTTTAACCCGTGATTCGCATTATTTACTGTTAATTGTTAATTAAAAACAGAGATTTATTATTTTGCAAATTTAAAACAATTTTTCCTATTTTCCAATAATAATTTATGGTTAAAAATTTGTAATTTTGCAGTTCATTAAGCGTTCAACTTTTGTATCAGCAAACATTCAACATCCAAATAAAAAAGACAAAAAAATGAAAGTCCATCAAATTTCACCCGAACATCTTTCTATTGAAAAGGTAAAACAAATAATATCAGATAATTACACTCTTAAACTCTCGGCAGAGGCAATAAAACGAATTGTGCGTTGTCGAGAGTATTTGGATAAGAAAATGGAAACTCAGCAAGAGCCGATATATGGGGTTACGACAGGGTTTGGGTCGTTGTGCAACATCTCAATTGGCAAGGATGAATTATCCCAGTTGCAGAAAAATCTTGTTATGTCGCATGCTTGCGGTACGGGCGAAAAAGTGCCGCAGGATATTGTTAAAATCACTCTTTTGCTGAAGGTGCAATCGCTTTCTTATGGTTTTTCAGGCGTTCAACTTATCACTGTTGAACGACTAATAGAGATGTTCAACAACAACATTTTGCCTGTGCTCTATCAACAGGGGTCGCTTGGGGCTTCGGGCGATTTGGCACCGCTGGCACATTTGAGTTTGCCACTGCTGGGACTTGGTGAAGTGTATTTTAATGGCGAAATTTGCCCTGCTTCAGAAATAATGAAACGCAAAAATTGGCAACCAATTGAATTACAGTCAAAAGAGGGTTTGGCACTACTCAATGGCACACAATTTATGAGTTCGTATGCCGTTTATTCTATTATTCGTGCCGAACAGCTAAGCGAGGCAGCCGACATGATAGGAGCCTTATCGCTTGATGCGTATGATGGAAGGATTGAGCCTTTTAACTTGGCGGTTCACCTGATTCGTCCTCATTTTGGGCAATTGAAGACTGCCGAAACAATATTGGAGTTACTTTCGGGCAGTCAGATTATTACGCAGGAAAAAACGCACGTTCAAGACCCTTACTCTTTCCGTTGTATGCCACAGGTTCATGGAGCGTCAAAAGATGCTATTCGGTACGTTAAATCGGTGATAACCACAGAAATAAATTCAGCCACAGACAATCCGACCGTTATTCCGGACAAGGATTTGGTGATTTCTGCGGGTAATTTTCACGGACAGCCTTTGGCTATTGTGATGGATTTTCTTGCGATTGCAATTGCTGAATTGGGCAGTATTTCAGGGCAAAGAACGTATCAACTTATCAGCGGCAAAAGAAATCTTCCGCACTTTTTGGTAGCAAAACCGGGTTTGAACAGTGGTTTTATGATACCTCAATACACGGCAGCCTCCATTGTTAGTCAGAGCAAACAACTGTGCTGTCCCGCTTCCGTTGATAGCATCGAGAGCTCGCAGGGGCAGGAAGACCACGTGAGTATGGGCGCAAATGCCGCTACAAAACTCTATCGTGTGGTGGAAAACACGTTCAGAGTGCTTGGAATAGAACTCTTTAATGCTGCTCAGGCATTGGAGTTTCGCCGCCCGTTACGCTCGTCCGATATTTTGGAATTTTTGGTCGAAAAATATAGAGAAATAGTGCCGTTTATTGATAATGATGATGTTATGTATCCGCATATTGACAATTCAGTAAATTTTTTGAAAAGGAATTTTTGATTATTTACGCATTTAGTTGTGAGAAAAGTTTGGTGTTGTTAATATGACATATTCAATTTTAGCAAGTCCTATAATTGTAATGTGTGGAATATTATTATTTTTCGCTTGCAATAAAGGCGAAGAAAATCCAGATCCAAATCATTGTACCAATTATTTGATTGGCAAACTGATTGATTCAAAATTCCGTCCGGCAGGATTTATAATTCCGCGGCATAGAATAGAATATAAGAATTTGTAATCCGAAAAAAAACACATTGGCTTTGCAGATTACAAATCCTTATACTCCGTTCATTCGGATTGCAAATTCTAATGAACGGAGGTTTTTACGCACATTTCGACAGTTACATTTATTCATAATTCTTACCTCTTGACTCATTTGTGTGTTTCGCTTCTCGCAAACATAAACGTACCGATTGCCAAAAATGCTATCGTGAAGGTGATTATCGCTGCAAGTGTTACCACCGGATTAAACAGTACCACACGGCTGTATTCCGGCGTTCCGGCATACACTACTGCTCGTGTGAGGTCGAGGCAATATGTCATCGGCATCAAGCGATTTAGCACGAGTAGTATACCGCTCGAATTGCCAATCGGGATAATCGCACCGGAGAGGAACATTTGCGGCATAGTAATGAACATTACTGCCATATTCGCCGCTGTTTTGCTCTTGATACAACCGATTAGCAGCATGGCAAACGCTCCCGCAGCAAGGCACATCAGCGGCGACAGGGCAAGTATTGCGAGGAGTTGCCCCGCGCCGAGATGAATTCCCATAAACAACCCCACGACAATGGTTCCAAACATCGACACAATCGCCATAAACGCCGAACCGAGTATGGTTCCTATGACGATTGAGTAGCGCGAAATCGGCGCAATCATCATCTCCTGCGTGAAATTCGTGTGGCGATCTTCCACAAGACTTGCAAGTCCCTGCGAAGTCATCATAAACAGCATATTGACCATCATTCCAATAAGCATAAACTTCCCGAAGTCGAAGCCCAGCCCGTCCGCCATGTTTTGCGACAGGTTGCCGCCAATCATTCCCATCATTATTATGGGCATCGCAAGGCTCATGATAAGGGTTGCCGGCGATTTCAGCGTCAGCAGAACCCTTCTGGAAAGGATGGTCAAGGTCGCGTTCAATTCGCGGACGAAGCCGGATTTCCGGTATGCAGTCACGGTTTTACGCTCTACTATTTCCCGGTCTGTTATAAGTTTGTTCATTATTTTGTTTCGTTTTATTTAGATATTCAATATACGCATCCTCCAAAGTTGGCAGGCAGACGCGCGGCGTAGGGTCAAATTCAAGCGTTCGTTTCAAGTCCTCCGGCGAACAGCAGGCGGCGATTTTGCCGTGGTTGATAATGCAGACTTTATCGACATTTTCCGCTTCGTCAATGTAGTGCGTCGTGAGGAATACGGTCGTACCGTTTTCGCGACGAACACCGTTCAAATATTCCCACAAACTGCGGCGGGAAACCGCATCAAGCCCCTGCGTCGGCTCGTCGAGGAACAGGATTTTCGGCGTGTGAATCAGGCTGCGGATAATCTCCAGCTTGCGTTGCATCCCGCCCGACAGCTTCTTAATCGGCTTGAACATCGCGTCCGCTATGCCGACGATTTCCGCAAGCTCCATTACGCGCTCACGATACGCTTTCGGCATCATTTTGAACGTCGGACGATAGCCGTACACTCCGTACAGGCAGGCGTGAAAACGGATATTTTCCTCCGCCGAAAGGTCGAGGTCAAGGCTTGGTTTTTGAAAGATAATTCCGACATTTTTCCTCACCTCTTTCGCCTGTTTCTCAACGTCGAATCCCGCGATTTTCACCTCGCCGCCGGTCTTGGAGAGCGTAGTGGTGAGGATTGAAATCGTTGTCGTCTTGCCCGCGCCGTTGGGACCGAGGAAAGCGAAAAATTCTCCTTCGTTCACGGTAAAACTGATGTCGTCCACAGCAGGTTTCTCCGATTTTTTGTACTGCTTGGTGAGATTTTCTACTCGAATCATTTTGTTCATAGAATTAACTCCTTTTATTTTTTTAAGATGTTGTCTATTGTTAAAGACAAATGAGCGGGTAAAATATTTTAAAAGGTGGAAATATATGGCAAAAATTTATTGATTCTTATGCCTGCGGCAATCCAAGAGAAGAAAGTGATATAAATATTTGGAAGTGATTTAAAAAATATGCTGGTCTATTTGTTTGATTATTAGATATTCAACATAATATATCAGATATTTTCGATTGTAGATGAAATGCTACAATGCTTATAGATTGTCTTAACGTTAATATAAAATATAATGAATATCGTATCTAATACCTAAATCACTTCCAAATACCCGTCATTGCGGGCCACGACCCGCAATCCCATGTTTTTTAGGGACTTATTTAGGGGGATTGCGGGTCAAGCCCGCAATGACAGCATTTTTGTTACTTTTCAGGTTAAATATACGACATGCATTAAAAATTATGTTGTTGCTTACGATTTTCCAATTGGATTGAAAATTTTATCAACAAACAATCAAAAACAAAAAAAGCGAAATAACGAATACGGAATATACCCAGAGATTTTTTTTTTCTTAAATTAAACTTTTCCCCGAAAAAAACATCTATTAACCTGACCTGCAATAATGCTATAACTGAATATACTGCTGCAACCTTTATGAATATTTCCGAACTTTCGATACGGCGTCCCGTACTTTCTACGGTTTTTGTGCTGATAATTTTCCTTTTGGGATTTATCGGTTATACTTATTTGGGGGTGCGCGAGTATCCGAGTATCGACAATCCTGTTATCACCGTCAATGTGAGTTATGCAGGTGCAAATGCAGAGGTAATTGAAAATCAGATTACCGAGCCATTGGAA
>JAITNR010000057.1 GCA_031290375.1 Prevotellaceae bacterium
TTAGATACAATGAATCATTATAACTTAAATTTATATCACAATGAATAACGAAGATAAAATGTTGCGCTTAGTCCTGTCGGACAACAATTTAAGTTCGTTTTACGAATACAACGCTGAAGATTATCAAAGTGTTTCAGATGCTTTACAGTCAGACAATACGGTTGTTGTGGCTGTTGCTAAAATCATTCGAGGCGTTGCCGGAAATTCCGACAAAGGCAGTCAAAAGTCGGTCTATCAAGAAGTATTTAACTATTTAAATCAGAATTTATTATGATTATAAAAGAAATTACACTCGAAAATTTCCGAAGCTATTATGGTAGAAATACCATAAAATTCAACGATGGGTTAATGTTATTCATTGGCGATAATGGCGATGGCAAAACAACTTTCTTTGAAGCGTTGGAATGGCTGTTTGATACAACAAAACAAAATATTGATAATAGGCTTATTGCAGAAAAGAAAATATCGGAATTACCCGATTTTTCAAGTGATACAGTAAAAGTATCAATGACCTTTGAACACGATGGCGAGAAAATTGTGGAAAAATCTTTTTCGTTTCAGAAAGAAAATAACCAAATCAAAACGAGCAATTTTCAGTTCAAAGGATGGTATATTGAGGGGGTTGAACGCACACAAATTCAGGGTGGAACGCTGTTAGACCGTTGTTTTGAGGCGGCAATCCGTAAATATTGCCTGTTCAAAGGCGAAAAAAATCTCAATGTTTTTAATAATTCTGATGCTCTGAAATATTTGATAGATACATTCTCAAACATTCGACAGTTTGACCCTTATTTTATAGGCGATAATGAAAATCTTGGTTTTACTGAATTTGCCGAAAAAGAGTCAAACAAAGCGTATGAAAAAGCAATGAAGTCGGATAAATCAAACGAAACGCAAGAAAAAATATTAAGTTCTCAACTTACGAAGTTGAGAAACAATTTGCAAGATGTTCGCACAAGATTAAAAAATAACCGTGCAAATGCGACTAATTATTCAACAAAATTAGATGATTTGGAAAGCAGCAAAGAAGCCTGCGAACAGTTGAAACAAATCAATGAACGCCTGAAATCGTTAAATGAAAAGAAAACAAAAACTGAAAGTTTTGTTAATGAAGATTATACCATAAAACTGCTCGATGAAATGTGGATTCTGTGCGGTTTTTCTGATATTTTTTCTAAATTCCAAACAAAAATATCAGAAGCGAGCAAAGCAAAACGAAAATTAGAAAATGAGGCAATAAAAGAAAAAGGCAAACAAGAGGCTATTGTTGAATTAGCCAAAGGTATCATTCCATTGCCACCATACATTCCCGATGCTAAGACAATGGAAGAAATGCTTAACGATGAGTTTTGTAAAGTATGCGGACGTGAAGCAAAAAAAGATAGTGAGGCATACAAATTTATGATGAGAAAACTTGATGAACTCATTAAAAGTCAGCAACCCAAAGAAGAAACGGATGAACAGCTGCTATTTCCGAATAAATTCATAGATGAACTGAATAAACGAAGTTTGCAACTTGAAGGCAATCAAGAAAATATCAATAATCTAAGTAATACAATTCGAGAAAGAATTGACTTCAATGAGGCACGAAAAGCAGAAGTAAAGAAAATTCAGACGAATATTGATGTTGAGGAAGATAACAAGCGGAAACTTTTGGCTCAAAACGACGATTTGACAGAAGACGAATTAAAAAACAGTTACCAAAATATCACAAATTGGTATAAATCTAAAAGCGAGGCAGAAAAGCAAATTGTTATTCTTGAAAAGGAAGAAAAAGAGGTTGAAAGCCAATTAGCAGAAGTCCAAAGAAGTTATGATGAACTCGGAAAAACTTCAACGGCAAACACTTACAGAAAAATTCATACTACCTTTGAAAAAATACAAAATGCTTTCAAATACGCGAAAGAGAAAAATACGAAAGAATTTCTCGCACTTTTAGAAGCAAAAGCAAATGAATATCTTGCCAAACTCAATATTGATGACTTTACAGGCATAATCCGTATTTACGAGGACAAAATTGAGAGGAAGTTGAAAATCAAATTAGAAGACAAAAACGGCACTTTTATCGCAAGCCCTAATCAGGCATTGGAAACTACAATGTATATGTCAGTTTTGTTTGCTGTTTCGGAACTTACATCTATAAAACGCGAAAACGATTATCCGCTTATTTTCGATGCTCCTACAAGTTCATTTGCACCGCAAAAAGAAAGTGATTTTTTCAATGTAATTTCCGACATTAAGAAACAATGTATTATATTCACAAAGAGTTTCTTAAATGATGAAGGTAAGTTGCTTGATGATAAAATTGATAAATTGCATTGTACCATAAACCGTATGGAAAAGCAACGCCCTTTTGACAAAGACGATTTATCAACCGTTCAAACAAAAATAACTTTAATAAAGTAAAAATATGGCAACAGAAACATTATATGATATATGGGCAAAACGAAACCCAAAATTTGAAACTCGATTTGAAGAATCGCTTTTGCGACTGTTTACCGATTACGGTGTTGGCTCTTCCGAATTAACTTCGGCAAAGGGTAAAACTTTCGGTGCCGGCTACGAACTATATATTTACGCTTTCTTTGTCGGGCTTTACACTGATAAGAAACGAGAATTAACAGGCGACACCAAAGTTCTTGGGCAACCTATTCAGTATTGGGGAAATTTGGATTCTAAAAAATTTAGAAAGGCATACCCGCGATTGCGAGAGTACATTTTTACTTCACTAATCGCAAAAACTGACTTGGATTTAATTGCACTTGAAAAAGGAGAAATTACTGAACGTAAAGCTGTTGATTATCTGATCGACACGATGGAACAGTATGCCAATTATGGTTTCTACACCATAGAAGACAAAATGAAAGACAATCCAAACTATTTCTACAAAAACACAGGCTTTTTGGATATGATTTTGGATTTGGTGCAACCGACGAATGTAGATGAGGATATAGAAGAATTGTAAATTCGACATTGTTTTTTCTTGTTTTATCCATTAAAAACGAGTGATTATGACAGACACAATTAGAAATACAATTAATACTTTCCCTTGTTGTTTCGTGTTTACGCCAAAAGATTTTCCGATTGATAGAATAAAACAAGCATCAGTTAATCGAATATTGAATAATATGGTTGCGGATAAACAAATCCGCCGGTTGTCCAAAGGACGCTTCTACAAACCCCAAATAACAGAATCCGACGAACTGTTGCCTGATATGTTCCAAACCATCAAAGATTTGATAGAAAAAGACGGCAAACAGATTGGATACATTACGGGGTATCAGATTTTCAATGAATTAAAACTATCCACACGATTCGACAACATATTACAGATAGGAATTGCAAAAGGGAAAAAGGCAACTGTGCGCGGAAATTATCAGATTCGTTTTATCAAACAAAAAAATGCGATTACAAAGGATAATGTTCCATTACTCCAATTCCTTGATTGTTTAAGACTTTTCAAAATTATTCCCGATACAAATCCAAATCAGGCATGTCAGCAATTAATTCATCTATTGAAGAACTTTGACGAAAAACAAAAGAATGTAATCAG
>JAITNR010000069.1 GCA_031290375.1 Prevotellaceae bacterium
CTGCTGCTTTTTCCTGTGGTGCAACATATTCGAGTGCCGCCGCACTCACGTGCGAACTCTTTTGCACGTGTGTGTTGTTGCCCGATTGGGTGTTATAAATGTGGGTAACAAAAATTGGATAACGCAATGCAGAAGTGTACCACAGGTATTTTACCATATCCGCTTCATGGTTGTATCCATGATAATGTTCGGTATATCTTTCGGTGGTTTTTACGCGCAGTACATCATTAAATACTTTGCCGTTAGGCAAAATGATGGTGCCGTACGCATCAACGGTAGTTGAATATGTGCCTTCCACAGGAAATACTGTGGAATTACCGAAAGTGATGCGTCCCGAAAACTCGCCCGAAAACTGGTCCAAATAGTCCTGTGGAAAACGGGTTTTGAGCATGGGCTGATCATACGCTACGCTGTAGTTGCCGTGCGCATAGCCATAATATTCATTACCCGTGGATGTTACGTTGAACGTAAATAACGTTCCGTCGGGGTTGGTTACGACAACGTTTTTGTCGTCTGTTCCGTTGGCTAATGCCTCCGAAAACACGCCGCCATTCAAAGTGGCTGCGCTATAGTCCCACACTACGTTTGCGCCTTCTACCAAAGGTTCGCAATACGTTACGGAGTAAGTTTGATGTATATCTCCCGCCGTCAATCCGTGCGTAGCATACGTGACTTGTGTTTGGGGCTGCGCCCACACTCCTACTGATGTTGCCAAAGCAACCATAAATGTAAATTTCTTTTTCATAAAAATTGAATAATAATAAAGTTATTTTTGTGCAAAGGTAATACTTTTGAATAATATTTCCAAATTTTTAATGTCAAATTTTCGTTTTAATTGCATTTTACGGCAAAAAAGGCGCTATTTTTTATCTGTCTGTGTGTAATTCAAAAATTTTATGTACATTTGTTGCATAATTTTAAAAAGAAAAATGAAAAAAAACATCGCTATTTTTGCTTCGGGTTCGGGGAGTAATGCCGAAAATATTGTAAAATATTTTTCAAAAACGCCTGAATTTTCGTTTATCATTGTGTCCAACAAAAAAGATGCCTATGTCCTTGCTCGAGCCGAAAATTTGGGCGTAAAATCTTGTTTTTTTCTTAAGGAAGATTTTGTTTCGGGCGAAAAGATTTTGGATTTCTTGCTGACCAATCACGTAGATTTTATTGTTTTGGCAGGTTTTTTGTTGAAAATTCCTGCAATTTTAATCGAAAATTATCCGAATAAAATTGTCAATATTCATCCTGCATTGCTACCCAAATATGGCGGACGCGGAATGTACGGCGACAATGTTCATCGCGCCGTAAAAGCCGCAGGCGAAGCCGAAAGCGGCATTACAATTCATTACGTCAATCAAAATTATGACGGGGGCGATATTATTTTTCAAGCGCGTTGTGCCATTGCTCCTACCGATACGCCCGAAAAAATTGCGGAAAAAGTTCATCGGCTGGAATATGAATATTTCCCGAAAATTATTGAAAAAAGTTTGAAAAATAAAATTGAGTAATAAAGACGTTTTGAAAGTAATTCAGCGAATTTTTTCTACCTTTTTCTCACTTCTTTAATCGGGTTTAGAAATTTGTTGAGCAGCCTTAAATCTTCGGTAATAATTTTGGCAGTGCCTGTAATTTCCTGACTGAATGCGAGGGTTTTTCCGTTTCAAAATTTACCACAGTAGTAATATCCTTTGCAAAAAGTAAAGAATGCTACTAATTGTGTGTTGCAGTAATATTTATTACAAGTAAGTGTTATGAAATAAAAAGACTTTATTGTGGCAGTATTTTATAATTCCATTCTCCATGAAATTCATTTCGACAGATGTTCATTTGCTCCCATTGTTCATCTGTAATTTCGATTCCTGTATCATATTGCTTATCGTCTATTTCACAAGCGACTTTCAATCCTTTTGAGGTAGTAGTTGATGCTATATAATTCACTATTATCTGATAAGTTTCTAATGGCTCTCCCCGCCAATTCTTTGATATATAGGAAAATAAACGATGTTCTATTTTGTTCCACTTGCTTGTTCCGGGTGGAAAATGAACAACCTCTATACTCAATCCCGTTTCGTTGGCAAATTTCTGTAATTCATATTTCCATAACTTTCCCTTACTACTGTTGCTGCCACCGCCATCTGCGCTAATGAGCAGACTGTCTGCATTGTTGTGATAGTAGATGCCCATTTTGTACCACCAATTACGGATGCTTTGAACGGCAAACTCCGCTGTATCTTTTGTAATGCCAACGTTTACCCAGCCTATATTCTCCTGAATATCAAATACTCCGTATGGAACTGCCACTCCCGATGCCTCTGTCAAAAAATCGTATGCATTTACGCTTGTCGCCTCTCCTTTCGGATGCCATTGGACTCCATTATTATCAAAGTTCCCAACCAATTCACGCTTCTTGGCATCTACTGATATTACCGGTTGTTTCTCTGATATATACTTGTCAACCTTCTTTTGTATATATTCAAATTGTGCGTCTCTGTCAGGATGAGTTTTACCTTCATACTGCTTTTTGTTCGATTGTAAACTAAAATTGTGCTCTTTTAAAGCATCACCGATTATACGATGACTTGCTGATATTCCAACTGCTTTTAACGCCAACTCTATATGCCGCAAACTTTTACTAACCCATTGAAGTGTTGATTCCGGATCGCCACGTATGTGAGGATTTATAAA
>JAITNR010000044.1 GCA_031290375.1 Prevotellaceae bacterium
ACATATTGTATGGGGCAGTACAGGTACGACTTCAAAAACCATTGATTTTGCCACAGGTACTTCAGGCACTCAGGCATACGTTGGGACAGCCAACTCTATGAACCCGCTTAACGCAGGCAGTAGTAACTTTATTACAGGCTATGGTACGTGGGTCAATACTTCTAATGTTGTTACACCTTGGGTACTAATAGATTTGGTCAATCTTTGGAATGGTACTGCTTCACAAACTGGTTTTAACCCTTGTCCTGGCGGGTGGCACATTCCTACACGTTACGAATGGGGCGCTATTGCTACGGGTAGTCCTGGTCCAGCTACAGCTTCAGCTGGTGTTTATCCAACGGATAACAATATATGGCGTTTTCCTTCTACAAATACAGACTTTGGTAATAGTTCCCACCTTGGCGGTGTTGTGGTTACCGCGAAAACCGATGACAGTAAAAGCATTTTTCTGCCCGCTGCCGGTCTTCGCTACCATATCAATGGTACGTCGTACAATGTTGGCACGTGGGGCTACTATTGGGCTAGTACGTACGGCGATGCGTCCAACGCGTACAATTTGTACTTTTCCGCTAGCTCCATGCGCGCCGGTAACGACTACTGCCTCAAGGCGTACGGCTTACCTGTTCGCTGTGTAGCAGATCAAATGGAATAAGCTGTGACTTGAGTACATAAGTAAACAAGTCCGAAGGACTTATCCTACTATATGTGCGTAATGATAAACAAGATGATGGACTAACTATCTTAGAGAGTGGTATAACACTCATATAGAAGTAACTAATAGATAGCCCCATCGGCACGGAGCGATATAATAACTGCCTGAACTGTGATTTTAGTATGATTATTTTGATTTATATGATTTATATTTCTGTCATATCAATTTGCCAAATCATATCAAAATCATAGTTCAGACAATTTTTAATCCATAAATTAAAAACATTACAAGTTATTTATTTTTCATCCCTAAAAGAGCAGCAAATCAGAGAAATACAATATAAAATCAATAACAGACCAGACCAGATTTTAAATTTTTATTCGCAAAAACAAATATTTTTCTTAAATTTGCAAAAAAAGGTGTATTCAGTTGTTGAATCTACACCCTGTTAAATTGAGTTAATAAATTGTTTTTCATCAAAAAAAGGTATTACCTTTGTAAAAAAAGTCGATGCACAAAAAATTAATTATCTGTTTGTTAACTTTCTGTCTTTTCGAATATTTATATTCACAAGGACAGGAACGGAGTTCTGTGCCTTTGCAACAGGATAATAAAACTCTAAAAAAACAACCCCTTCAACCTCTGATAATTAGTCCCCAAAAGTCTGTTGATGTTCCAAAAGATATTGCCAACCCGAAGCCTGAACCCATCAAAAAGCCACCGGTCAGTACCCAACCACCGGTAAAGGTTGCCGGTAACAGGAAAGTTACATACGTTAATCTCGAACATGCCGATATGCTTAGTTATGATGAACTGCTATACCCCAATGCTCAATTGCTCAAAGGCAATGTGGTTTTTTCGCATGACAGCGTTTTTCTATACTGCGACAGCTCATATTTTTATGAGGCTAACAACTCATTTGAAGCGTTTGGCAATGTGCAAATAGTGCAGGGGGACACTCTTTTTATCTACGGAGACGAACTTTACTATGACGGCAACACAAAACTTGCGAAGTTAAGGCATAACGTACTCATGGACAACCTATCAGCTACCCTGCGAACAGACTCGCTCAACTACGACAGGGCAAAAAACACAGGTTACTACTTCGACGGCGGAATAATTGAGGATACGCTCAATACACTTACAAGCGAAAAAGGCTACTATTATCCCGCCACCAAAACGGCTGTGTTTCAGACGGATGTAGAATTGGTCAATCCCGATTTTACAATCAATTCAGACACATTGAGGTACAACACCATCTCAAAAGTGGCATCAATATTGGGACCAACCGACATTGTGTATGATAAGCAAACGCATATTTATTCAGAATATGGGTGGTATAATACTGATAATGAGCAATCTAAACTTTTTTTAAATTCTTACGTACAGCACAATTCAGGCAAAAGGCTTGTGGGGGATACCATTTTTTACGACAAAAAAAACGGCAAGGGCGAAGGTTTCTCTAATGTTCAACTGCTTGATACTGTGAAGAAAATAACTCTTTATGGGAACTACGGCTATTACATCGAGAAGGGAGAAATTGGCTTGGTTACCGACTCGGCAAGGATGGTGGAATATTCTACCAGCGACACGCTTTTTTTGCACGCTGATACGCTTTTTACAATGGCTCAGGAGTTTGTTCAAGACTCAACCATACTTGCAGAAAACTTATATACGGTTGAAACGGGCAGACTTGAAACAGACACAATTGGAACAGACACCAATTTTGTAAAAAATGATTCTCTGACAAGTCTCAAAGACTCTGTCTATAAGGTTTTTATTGGCTATCCGAACGTGCGTTTTTTCAGAACCGACATTCAGGGAATTTGCGACTCGTCATACTACTGTACAAAAGATTCAGTTCTCAGCTTGATGAGAAAACCTGTTGCGTGGTCGGAGCAAAGGCAACTTTCGGGCGACACGATAAGAATTTTCCCAAAAAACGGCACAATGGACAGGATAGAAATTCATAATCGCTCCTTTGTTTGCGATTCTGTTGAAAACAAGTACTTTAATCAACTTTCAGGGAAAAATATGGTCGGTTATATTTTGGATAACAAACTCAAAAAAGTTGATGTCAGAGGTAATTCCGAGTCTATATATTTTCCTCAGGAGGACGACAAATCCATCATCGGAATGGTACAGACAATCAGTTCGCTAATGAATATTTACCTGAAAGACAGTACAGGCATCGACAGAATTGTGATTTTGCCCAAGCCATCAGGCAGTATGTTGCCTGTAACCTCATTAACAAATGAAGAAATGCTTTATTTGGAAAATTTTAATTGGCAAATTGAAAAAAAACCTGTTTCAAAGCACGATATTTTCAGAAATTCATATCTAATAGCCTATACATCAGAGGCTAACAGTGTGGTTCAACAGAAAACAAATAAAAAAACTACCCGCAGAGATGATGCAAAACCGATAGAAGAAAAAATGGCGAAAGGCAAAAAAAAGACTACTTCCACTGACAACAACCGCCCGTCAGGTTTCTCCAATCCATCTCAGGGCAGTGGCGGAAACAGTACTGTTCGTTCGTCTTCAACTTCGAGTAAAAGCACAGGAGGAGAAAACCCTGCAAGGTAGAATTAGAAATGATGGAAAATTGAAAAAAAAGGATGAAAAATATAATGTACGTTTAACACTTAAATATTAAAAAATGTTAAAAATTTTTAAAAGGCCGATTAAAGACTGGCTCAAATTTATTGTCTGGGGAGTAATTTTTATACTGTTTATACTGTGGGTAGGAAACTTGTGGTGGCTACTGCTGTTGCCGCTTATTTTGGACAGATTTGTCACAAAATATATTCCTTGGGATTGGTGGAAAAAGATTAAAAACAAAAATCTTCATACGGTTTTGTCATGGTTAGATGCGATTGTTTTTGCACTCGTTGCTGTTTATTTTATCAATCTTTATCTCTTTCAGAATTATCAGATTCCAACTTCTTCTTTGGAAAAAAGCCTGTTGGTAGGAGATTTTCTGTTTGTCAGCAAAGCCTCTTACGGACCGCGAGTGCCGAATACTCCGCTCTCGTTTCCGCTTGTGCAGCACACTTTTCCTTGGGGCAACAAGAGTTATTCCAATATTATTCAGTGGAAATATCGCCGCCTAAAAGGGTGGGATAAAGTCGAAAAGGGTGATATTGTGGTGTTTAACTTTCCCACAGGCGACACCGTGCCTGTCAAAGTCAATAATCCAGACTACTACTCGCTTATTTTTAATGCAGGTTTGCAAAAAGTGATTGATGATTCGGGCAAAAATCCCAATGATCTGAACATTGATTCTCTGAAAGATAAAATTTATTCCGAAGGTAGAAGAATTATCCATTCCGATAAAGCTCAATTTGGCGATGTTGTGTGGCGACCTGTTGACAGGCGAGAAAATTATGTAAAACGTTGCGTAGCTACACCGGGAGATACTTTGCAAATTATTAACAACCGTATATTTATTAATGGAAAAATTGAGGAAGACTTTCCCGAAGTTCAGTATAACTATTTTGTGCAAACGGACGGTACTACATTGACAAATGAGTTTTTCAAAAAACTGAAAATCAGCAATGAAGACAGAGGTATATTGAACAATCCATATATGGCTCTGCAACTCGGTCTTGACAATGCGCCTGCATATTTTTTTCCTATGACACAACAGGCAAAAAGCAAAGTTGAAAAACTGTCATATATCAAAAAAATTGTCATTCAGCCCGCTCCTGATAGCCGATACAATCGGGTTTTCCCGCTTTATGCCTCTTATGGCTGGGATAGAGACAACTACGGCGCAATTGTGATACCCAAAAAAGCAACCTCTGTAGAATTGACCATAGAAAACCTGCCCGTCTATGAGCATATCATCAAAAATTATGAAGGTAATACCCTTGATATCAAGGACGGAAAGATTTTTATAAACAACAAAGAAACAAGCAGTTATACTTTCCAAATGGATTACTATTGGATGATGGGCGACAACAGGCATAATTCCGCCGACTCCCGTTATTTTGGTTTTGTGCCTGAAGACCACATTGTTGGGCGACCTGTTTTTGTGTGGCTGTCGCTTGACAAGGATACACCCTGGTTTAAAGGCAAAATCCGCTGGAACAGATTTGGAAAAGGGGCCGCAAGATAATTTCATCTAAAAAAAAGTTGGCCGATATGCGTATAGGTTTTGGTTTTGATGTGCATAAGTTGATAGCAAACAGGGATTTGTTTATCGGCGGTGTAAAAATTGAGTATGAATTTGGCTTGGAGGGACATTCAGACGCAGATGTGCTGATACACGCTATATGCGATTCACTGCTTGGTGCGGCGGGGTTGAGGGACATAGGCTATCATTTCCCCGACACCGATCCGCAATACAAAAACATTGACAGTAAAGTTTTGCTGAAAAAAACTGTGGAATTGCTACGGCAACAGGGTTATAGTATATCCAATATCGACTCTACTATTTGTGCCGAAAGCCCCAAACTCAACCCGTATATTGATGAAATGAGAGAGGTTTTGTCCAAAATTTTGAATATTCCCGTCAAAGACATCAACATCAAGGCTACCACCACCGAAACACTCGGCTTTGTAGGACGTAAAGAGGGAATTGCAGCGTATGCAATTACTTTAATTAATGAATAATGAATAGAGAACGCATTATATTATTCATTATTAATGTCAATCACGAATTGAAAAGTGTTTATTTAGCCCGATAGGGCGTTATGTGAATAACCGCAGGTGAAACCCGTGGATTGAGTAACTGAATAACTGAATAACTGAATAATTGATTGCGTTAGTCGTATTGTATTGTATTGTATTGTATTTTCAGTTATTCAGTTACTTTATTTAGCCCGTATGGGTTGAATTAATCCCTAACTCCGCCTCGTTTTACGTAACAGGTCATTTTTTGATTTTTTCGAGTAGTTCTACCGTAGCTTTAGTTGTCTCAGCCGGTTACCATTTGTCGTTTATTTTTACAGATTTGATTTCAGATAGCATTTTCAAAAAATCGGTAACGGAATATTTTTTATTTAGTTCGTGCTTACGCAAGAGTTGCAAAATATAATAATACCA
>JAITNR010000052.1 GCA_031290375.1 Prevotellaceae bacterium
GATTACATTATTTTCCATACGGTTTATTTTTTTAGTTGATTTAGTACCTGTTCTACGTCTTCGGGCTTGTAATACATTTTGTGATTGATTTGGGAATAAGGTAAAGTGCCGTTATTCCGGTAAGTTTGCAATGTTCGTTTTGAGATATTCAGCATCATGCAGACATCCTGATTATCCAACCACTTCTTTAACTCTTTACTTTGCGGGCAGCAAAGATTATTTACTCTTTGAACAAATTGCTTGAATCGTTCCGTCATCGCCTCGAAAGTTCGAGCTTCAATGTTTACTATTTCCATATTTTATTTTTTAAAATTTATTTTTCGTTTTCGAGTTCAAAGGTAATATAACATTTTCTGATAATTGACAAAATTCTGAGAGGTGGCAGTGGTTGGCAAAGAGTAACAAAGAATTAACAGACATTAATGAGGAAGCATTTTTGACATCCCTAACCGGATACACTCATGAGAAAAAACAAATTGTAGAAAGTACACCGGCTGAAAATATTACAGCTGATAAACCGAGTTCAGCAACTGTACCTGATGCGATTACTGTACAAACCGACAATTCCAAACAAACAGGTAATAAACAACGCAAACTTGCATTGGAAGAGTTCAGACAACAATTCATGCACGCTCCGAAAATCGACAGTCGCAAGCCGGTTTTTGTTGGCGAAACAACTCGCGATGAACTGGAGTGGATTGTCCGGCTATTCGGTTTTAGGAAATTGAGCGTTTCGGGACTGATTGAAAACCTTGTCCTGCATTTTCTTGAAACCTACAAAGAGGATGTTGAGCAGTGGCGAAAAATGTAAACACAATGCAGTTAGTAAAATATGTTTACTGTGTACAGTCAATTTTTTACCTTCGGCATCGAAGATGCGCGTGTTCGTCGGAACACAGCAAGTTGTGTTCTGGTGCGCCCGAAACCTTTCGGGCACACCAGAACTCTTGCTGAAAATGCCTTCAAAGTCGGCATTTTTTGAATATAACTAATCATTAAAAAACAAAATATTATGGCAACAGAAAAACAATTCAACAAAGGCGGTCGCCCGCCAAAGACAGACCCATGCCGTCATCGGTATTCCATCAAATTGAACGATACCGATAATGTACGCTTTCTCGCAATGTTCGATGAAACAGGATGGAACGACAAAGCGAAATTTATCAAGGCGTGCTTGTTCAAAAAAGAAATCAAGTATGTAAAATCGGACATGGCAGCAATGGATTATTATATGCGGCTAACAACTTTCCATTCCCAATTCCGAGCAATCGGAGTGAATTACAATCAGATAGTAAAGCATCTGAAAGCGACTTTTACAGAGAAAATGGCGTTGGCTATGTTGTATAAGTTGGAAAAGGCAACGATTGAATTGGTGTCAATCAACCAACAGATTGTGGAATTGACAAGGGAGTTTGAGGGGAAGTATCTGTTAAAACAGTAATAATCCATAAAAAATCAGTATATTTGCACTTTATATCAACATTATTTTTGAAATAAGGAAAACAGTGGATGATTGAATATGAAGTATCTCGAATGGAACAATATTTTAGCAAAACATTTTTTCTTTCCTGAAAACGCAGGAAAGGATATTCATTTGTACTTAACCAAGAACGATATTATCAATATAGCCAGACAACATTTCAATGAAGAAACAGATGATGAAATTTGGGATGACTTTATCAAGGCTGTTAAATGTGGGTTACCCGGGGCAAATGGCAATATAACAGTAAAAGCAAAATATGCTTATGACAAGCGCAATTTCAGAAGTATTGATTCAATAGAAATAAAATATCCTCCATACATATCCTACTTGGTTTTTCTTGTACTTCCATTAATTGAGGGAATTGACGGCGTATATAGTGCTAATAACTATTATGACAGGCTAAACAGGTTTCTGAGCAATAATCGAATGAGCGAAACCATAAGTACAAATGATTTTCGCAATAACCAAATAAATTGTTTGTGGGAAGATTTAGCGAATTGGGCAAATGTCAAAAGCAACGGTGATTTGGGATTGTTCAATGTTATTCCATTTACAAATGCTAATTGGATTTATGTCGGAAAAGTTTTCTCCCAATGTGTTTTACCACCTAAGTTTTTAAATCGTTTACCAGAATTGTTTGAGGCTATTGGTTTAGTTCCCAATACTTTCTATGAAGACCGCTTTTTACAAGAGAAAATAAAAAATAGCCGAACAGATTTAATCCCTAAAAACACATTAGACTTTTTGAAAAAAGATGATGAGTTGTCAAATTCTATCATTCAGACAATACAACACCAATACAAAAAATGGACAGGCGAAACACACGAAGAAATTGAAGAAGGAACAACTATAAGAAAGAAAAGAAACTATACTGTTGCACCGCTGTTTCTTCAATTCAAAGTAAATACCAATGATGAAGAAATTAAGTTTTCGTACAGAATGTATTTTTCAAACGATTATCCCGAAGATTTGAAATTTGGAGAATACAAAAACTTGTACGAAATAAACGGTTGGTCAAAAACAATTCTGCTTGAATTTCAAGAGGGGCTTGAGCTTAAAGACAATTTCAATAAATGGATTACAAAATTTCCTGACCGTGATGTAAGGTTATTTGTGAGTGCCGGAACATTACAGTTGAGCAATGATTTTTGGATTGAAACATACGCTCTTTCTAAAACAGACCGAATGTATTTGCTATGCAAAAAAGGGAAAGAAGAAGCAATAAAAGAATGGGGAAAAACATTTAGCAATGGAAATTTCAAGCAAGAAGATTTTGGAGGTTTGCCGAACAACTATTCGTTGTTTTGGTTTCGTAATCCGGCACAAGGTCTTTCTGAAATCCCGATTCTCACACTCTACACCAAAAAACGAATTGAATTAGTTGGCGGGCTAAAAGTAAATTTCAGAACGTACACTAATGACTTTTTGCCAGAAGTTGAAATTGTAAATTCAGACGGAAACGAACAAGTTTATCTACAATACAAAGGAACGGACGAAAAGATATTTTTATCTAAAAAAACATCACTTAACAACCGTTGGTTGTTGCCCAAAAAAATAGCAATAAATGCCGATTTTTGCATAAAAATAGAAGACGAAAACTTTGCAGGAAATGAACTTGCGTACAATCTTACTTCATCTGATAATACAGCAGTAAAAGTTGACAATTCTAAATTACCAAAGCGAGATTCCTTTGGAAGAAACATTACAACTGATGTGGAGCAATATTGTTTAAGTAGTAACATTATCAATCCCCAAAAATCAAGTCAACGTTATTTCTCCCCGTCAAGTTCAATGTTTACTTCAACTGTTGCAGAAATTGCGACAAGTATTTCTTCTGCTTCATTTAATAATCATAGCGGAAATAAACTTTGCAATTTTCTTTCTTTGAAAAGTACACTTACAACCGAAGATTTTTTCAAGGCTTTTGAATTTTACTTTTCAAAAGAGTTTTCAATTACAGAAAATGAGAATCTTACAAAACAAAAAAGAGCATCATTAAATTTTTATGACTTCATCGGAATACTTGACTACGATTATGAAACAAAGAGTATTGTTCTTAATCCGCCACAATTCATTTTCATTCCGGCTGCACAAGGAAGAAAGGTTTTGTTAATTGGTGCAAGAGATTCAGCATTGGTTGAAACAATCATTGAAAAAGCACCCAATTATAATCTACAAGTTGAAATTACAAAACAATTCACGGCAAATGAAAGGTTGCTTTTGCCTGACGTAATTACCATAAAATCATTTCAACAGCCAAACGACAAATATGGAGAACAATGTTTGAAAGCGTTGGCAGATAAATTGAATATAAAATTTTCAAACGACTATTTTCCACAAGTTGCACTTCAAGACTTTTCAGCAAACATTACAGACTATGAAAATTCATTACAACTGACAGATGAAAATGATTATGATTGGGCAAGATATATTTTCAATCCTGAAACATTGAGATTTGAGAAAAGCGAAACCGAGAATTTTGACAAATCGTTTTCATTGCTTGAATACAAATTGAACGAATACACTTACCAATACAAACTTTGGAAAGTCAACAAGTGCTATCAAATGAATAAGAATTGGGGAAGTTTTATTGCATTAAAACATTTCAAAAAAGACATAATTTTGTTTGATAGCACAAGCAAAAAAGTTGCTATTCCAATTGAAACACCTTTGCCAAGATTGTTGTCAGAATCCATTATGTTATTAAGTGGATTAGCACCCGATTTCAAAGAAATAGAAGGAAAGAAATATAGAGTTTATGAAAATGTTATTGGCATTTTCACTCAAAATTTATTCAAATTAAAATTAAGACAAACTCCAATGAACAAAGAGATATGAAAGACCCTGTAGGTTCGTTTGAAACCATAAAAAGAAATTTTATCCGTTACGTCAAAACGGCTTTCGGAACAAAGTTTGAAGGCGTTGAAAAAGAACGCTACGATTTATTGAATTACGATAAAGTCTTTTATCGTAAACCGTGGATTGAACCTTTGCCTGATTATGTTTCAAGTGGCAAAAAAATTAATGATTTAACGCTTGAAGATTTAGGGAATGCTTTGAGTGAAGCAGAAGCCAATACATTTAAAGGACTTGTAAATACAGGGCTTGTCGGAAATTTCCCATTGCATTCACACCAAGCAGAAATGTTGAAACAAGCTTTACTTGGGAATAATTGCATTATCACTTCCGGCACAGGTTCAGGAAAAACAGAATCGTTTTTACTTCCGTTATTTGCTCAACTTTCAAAAGAACTTACAAATTGGCAAACTCCAAATCAAAAATCGGCAAATGTAAATACTTGGTGGCAAAAAAATGGCGGACTTTCTGCAAGAGAAATTGTCAATAATTCAAATTTTACTTTAAGCAACGCTGTAAGACAACGCCAACACGAGACAAGAAAAGCAGGTGTAAGGGCTTTAATTCTTTATCCGATGAATGCTTTGGTAGAAGACCAAATGAGCCGTTTACGTAAAGCATTGGATTCTGACGACACAAGAGAATGGTTAAGTGAAAACACAAACGGAAACGCAATTTATTTTGGACGATACAACGGAAGTTCACCTGTTTCCGGAGAATTGAGAAAAATAAAAGATAGCGGAAGTTTTGCAATCAACACGAAAAAAATAAACCAACTCAAAGAGCAATTACAGCAAATTGAAACCGATTCAAACCGTGTTACAGAATACATTCAACAGACAGGAAAAACAGGAAGTGAAGCAAAAGATTTAAAATCATTTTTCCAACGCTTAGATGGTGCAGAAATGCGTAGCCGTTTTGATATGCAAGTTGCACCTCCTGACATTATGATTACGAATTATTCAATGTTGAGCATTATGCTAATGCGAGATATTGACAAAGGAATTTTCGAGGAAACAAGGCAATGGTTAAAGTGTGAAGATTTATCTGAAAATCAAAGAGAAGAAGAAAAACCAAACAGGATTTTTCATTTAATCATTGACGAATTACACTTGTACAGAGGTACGCAAGGAACAGAAGTTGCGTACTTACTCAAACTTGTACTTAACCGTTTAGGTTTACACCCTCACCACTCACAATTACGCATATTGGCTTCAAGTGCATCATTAGAAGCAGGGGATGAAGCAAGTAAAAACTTTGTGTGTGATTTTTTTGGGGTAAGCCACGAATATTTTGCAGAAAAATTCAAAATCATTGAGGGAAAAAACAATCCTATTTCTGCGTTTCCTGAAAATGAAAGAAAACTTCCAATCAGCCCTTTCAAAGAAATTGCAGAAAAATTCTCGAAAGTAAAAGGAAATATTGCAGACACAAATTTTATTGCAACTTGCGAAACAGCAGCAATCGAACTTGCAACTACTTTTAATATTATTACTCAAACCGAAAGCGGAATTTCAAAATTACTTGCAGTAATTACCAATCCCGATTTTCAATTGAAAGAAAGACTGTTTTCGCCTTGTCGGGATTATAAAGCGGTATGTTCAATACAAGCAAATGGCGATGATACAAACGGAAAATATTTTGCCGAAACAATTTTTGAAACAACCAACAATAAAGAGGATTTAGAAAACGCCTTGCGTGGTTTGTTGATTGCAAGAGCAATGTTAGATGAACCAGAATTTAAAACCATTGCAGATTCAATTCCTGACGAACGAAAATTGCCACGCTTTAGGTTCCATTATTTTTTTAGAAATATTGAGGGATTGTGGGCTTCGGTAAAATCCAATGACGTTGATGAAATATATTCTGACGGAGAAAGAGCAATTGGAAGACTGTATTCAACTACCAGAATTAATTCCGAACAAGGAAACAGAGTATTAGAATTACTCTATTGTGATAATTGCGGAACAACCTTGTTTGGCGGTAGCCGGTTAGTTACAAAAAATGAATCGGGAAATAATTCTTTTGAAATGCTTCCAATCAGTCCAAACATTGAAGGCATTCCCGAAAAAACACCTGCAAAATTGGTTGAAAAAAGAAGTTACCAAGAGTATGCTGTATTTTGGGCTTGTGGTAATCAATCATTCACGCAACACGATATTGAACAAGGTATTCCACAAAATTATTGGAGACAACCAACTTTAAACGGTTTTAATCAAGGTGATTTTGAAGCAAAGTGGATTCTTGCATCACTCAACTGCATTTCAGGCGATATTGACAATTCGCACAACAAAGCAGATGAAAAACCGGAACAATGGATTAAAGGATATTATTTCATAATAACAAACAATTCCAATCGTGATATTGCTTTGCCCGATGCAAATGGAAATATTTCCACGATAGAAACACATAGAGCATTGCCAAGTGTTTGTCCGGGTTGTGGTGTAAACTACCAAAAAAGACGACAAGATTGGAACAAAAGCAAAACTTCTTCTATTCGTGGTTTCAGAACCGGTTTCGCCAAAACAACACAAATGTTTGCAAAGGAATTGATGTATCAACTTCCAAGCAATGAAGCTGAAAGAAAATTAGTTGTGTTTTCTGATAGCCGTGAAGATGCAGCGCAAATTGCAAACGGTATTGAACGCAATCACTTTTCTGATTTAATGCGTGAAATTTTAGTGAATGAATTACATTCAAATTTAATGTTTCGGTTCCAAATTGTGAGTGCTTTTGATAATGGAGATACAACAAGACAGATGGAATTGCAACAGCAATCGCAAACAATTTTTGATGAAATAGAATACTTGATTGATAATTCAAATTACAATGGATACAACACAAAAAAATTGCGAGAAAAACAAGAGGCAGATGCAAAGTTGAACGAAATCCGTTCACTTACACTCAACATAAGAAGTTTGGTTGATATTACTAATTCAGTAAATCTTGCGCCACTTGTTAAGCACTTTGCTGAATTAGGAATAAATCCGGGTGGAAACGACATTTCTTTACAAACAAGATTATTGAACAATAATTTTGTTCCTTGGTATGACCTTATTGATTTTAAAAATCTCCAATGGACAAGCGATGCTGACCAAATCTATATTACCGATTTGAAAGAAGGCTCTTTTAACGGACTTGCTTCAATGTTTTTTGGTTCATTGTTTTATTCGTTTGAATCTTCTGCATTAGGCTATTTGAGCATCAATCCTGAATTGCCAGTTATTACAGAACAAGCAACAACCGTTTCTCTTTCAAGAGATGAATTTTTACAAATTATAAATTCTACAATCCGGATTTTAGGAGACAAATATAAACACAACAAAGTTGAAGATGCAAATCCATTCAATTTTGCACAATACAACAATTTCCCCACACAAGTCAAAAAATACATTCGTGCCGTTGCAAATAGATTTTCAAAACAAGAAAATGAAATTGGTACAGCCGTTTTCAATACGCTTTCAATAAGTGGTTTGCTAAGAGGCGATACAGGAATCCAAGTTGAAAATCTTTTTATCAAAGTTGCAAGAGCAACCGACCCAATTTGGACAAGCCAAAGAGGAAGCAGACCGCATTTGCATTTTAGCGGAGGAATTTGCACACATTCTGTTACTGCATTGCAACAGCAAGCAGATAGAATTTGTGATGATATTTGGAAAGAAAATTATCTTTCATACAATGCTATTAAACAACAACGTCCGCCAATCCGTTTGCATTGCGAAGAACTCACAGGACAAACAGATGACCAATTTGAACGGCAACGGCATTTCAGAAATATCATTTTACCTGACGAAGGCAATTTACAAGTAAAGGCAATTGATTTGTTGAGCGTAACAACAACACTTGAAGTTGGCGTTGATATTGGAGCATTGCAAGCCGTGATGTTAGGGAATATGCCACCGCAACGTTTCAACTATCAACAAAGAGTTGGTCGTGCCGGTCGTAGAGGACAAGCCTATTCCGTGATTTTGACTTTTTGCAGAGGTAGAAGCCACGATGAATTTTATTTTGCCAATCCTCAAAAAATTACAGGCGATGCACCACCAACACCTTTCTTGACAATGGGGCAAGAAAGGATTTTTAAACGATTGCTTGCAAAAGAAATTTTAAGGAGAGCATACATTGAAAAAGATATTGACGTTACCTCTGATGAAAAATCAAGTGTTCACGGTGAATTTGGCTCTATTGGCAGTTGGAGTATTTACAAAAAGGAAATTATTGACTGGATAAACAATAATAGAACAAGTATTGAAGAAACTGTTGATGCTTTGCTAACTGAACAACTGAAAGAAAAGAGAGAGGGATTTATTAGTTGGGTTGCAAACACAGCAACAGTAAACGGCTTGATTGAAAAAGCAGAAAGCATAATCAACAACGAAGAAATTGCAACGAACGATATTTCTGAAAAATTTGCCGAAGGTGGAATTTTGCCAATGTTCGGTATGCCAACCACAGTAAAAAATTTGTATCACGGTATTAAAAACTATCACGGAAATATTGAACCTTTGTCAATAGACAGAGCGCAATCAATAGCAATTTATGAATTTGCACCGGGCGCACAGAAAACAAAAGACAAGGCGATTCATCAAGTTATTGGTTTTACAAGTGATTTTATTAATGTTCACAACGCTGTAAAAAATGAAGATAGAACAACCTGCTTCCGTTTTCACTTAATCGTTGGTTTGTGCGTTGCAGAGCTTGCGGATTTTTTGAAACATATTCGGAAGAACGAAAAACAGAATTAGAGACTCAATCAGTTTTTGATAGTTGCCCGAATTGTGGAGAAACAAATCCAGACAAGTATCAACAACCATTTAAACTAAAATCTCCAAGAGCATACAGAACAAATCTTTCAGCAGGAAGCGATACAAAAGATGATTCTGAATTTTTGCTTTCACGTCCACCAATTTTTGCCGAGAAAATTGGTTTAGCAAACATAGAAATAGTAAGCAATGCTTCAATTTCTATTTCAAATAACGATGTTACTTGGCGTGTAAACACAAATTCAGATAGATTTTTTACAGGAAAACTTTACAACACAAACAACAAGTTCCCTTTTAACTCTAATGGCTTTTGGTTCAATAACCAATGGTTGTTGAACGACTTTGCTACCAACGTTCCTGTAAACAATGGTTATTCAATGTTTGTACAGCAAAATCAAGCAGGAGTTGAAGAGCAAATTGCGTTAGCGAGCAACAAAAACACAGAAATATTAAGAATTGCACCAACAACTGTTCCTTTGGAACTTGACTTGAATATGTTTTTTAGCGAAACAGATTTGCCACACATCAAAGCGCAAAGTAATGGTGTTCGTTCTGGATATTATTCAGCAGCGTTTTTGCTTCAACGAATTTTAGCCGACAAACTTGACATTGACCCAACCGAAATTGAAATTGCCGATATTTCAATGAAAGTGCTTGAAGACGAAACAAACAGAAGAATTGCAGAAATTATTCTGACTGATGAACTACCAAATGGTTCAGGCTTTGTGAGATTTTTATATGACAATTTTGCAAACATTCTTTCAGAATCAATAAATCCAAGCAATCCAAATAGTTACTTAGGAAAAATTCATTCGCAAACACACCAAGAAAAATGTGATAATGCTTGTTACGATTGCTTAAAAGTATTCCGGAATATGAATTATCACAGTTTGCTTGATTGGCGTTTAGGCTTATCAATGCTTCGTATAATGAATGATTCAAACTTTGTTTGTGGTGCAGATGGAAGCTTCAAATTCATTGAATTGCAAAATTGGCTTGCGTTTGCAACAGAATTGAGAAATGCATTTGCCCAAAGTTTTGGTTTCTCACATACAGCAGAAATAAAAGGTTTGCCAATTATCAAATTTGGAAAAAATCAGAAACACATCATAATGATTGTTCACCCATTTTGGGATTTAAGAAATATCAGAGAAGCGAATTGGTTGGCAGAAATCAAAGCGGAGATTGATGAATATGTTGTTCAAAGCGGTGGCTATATTAGTATAATTGATACATTCAACTTGCACAGAAGACCGGGTTGGTGTTACGAAAAATTAGTGATAAGATGATAAATAAAATTGGAGATATACATTTCAAGAATATTAAGCGCATTTCGCCAAGCCAATTTTATTCGATGAAAAATTGTGCTTACAAATCTTTATTGGCAGAGGCTTTTGATAAAAAGCCCTTGCTTCCTGTTTCGCCTAATGCTTACTTTGGAACAGTTTTGCACAAAATGCTTGAACTGATTACAAAAGGAGTTGTACAAAATGAAGATGATTTTAACGTTGAATTTGATAATCAAGTGCAAATCCTTGAAAATGATTTGCAAAACAACGGCTTCGGCTTTTTCGTTCCGCTAAAAAATCAGTTACAGAATTTTGGATTAAAGAAAATTCAAATAAAGAAACATTTGCGAAATGAACCCACACAACAAAATAGTTCGCAAAACGTGAATTATTTTTCTGAAAAATGGTTTGAGTCGAAAGATAAATTGATTGGAGGTAAAATTGATTTAGTGATTGAAAATGGCAACGATGTAGAAATTGTAGATTTTAAAACAGGTGCAATTACACAAGATTGTTTAGATGATGAAGGTGATATTTATTTAGATGTAAAAGCAGAATACAAAGAACAACTTCTACTTTATGCTTATTTGTATTTTGAAAACACAAGTCAATTTCCAACTCGTTTAAGTTTAGTTGATTTAGCCAAACAGAAATTTTCGGTTGAATTTTCGCAAGAAGAATGTAAAGCAGTTTTTGATGAAGCAAAAAATCTATTGAAGACAACAAATGACCGTGTTACTACAAAAACATTTTCAGCAAATCCGAAAGAGGAAAATTGCAAGTATTGTCTATACAGACCTGCCTGTTCTTTCTTTCAACAAAAACTTGAAACTGATTTTTCGTTCAATGATGTTTTAGGAGAGATTAAAGATGTAAAGAAATTTCAGAATGGAAATGTGAGCGTGTTTTTGCAAAATGGAAATAATAGTTTAACCATTAAGAATTTTGCTTCTGAAAGGTTTGACGAACTAAATAACCGCAGAAATAAAACAATAAGTATATATAATTTGCGGAAAGAAGCAATTGATTTTGTTTATTCGACAACTAAAATTACAATGATATATGAATGCCCATAAAATAAATAAAATTCCAATACTATCTTTTTTCACCGGCGGCGGCTTCCTCGATATGGGATTCATTCAGGCGGGATTTGATGTTGTTTGGACAAATGAGATTGACCTTGTTTTTGCTAAATTATACAGTGAGGGAGTGACTTCGTGGAAAAAAAGTGAAAATTTGTTGTCGGCAAATCAAAACTGTAAAATTTCAAACACAAATTCCATTAAAGATATTTCAACAGAAACTATTATCAAAGCGGTATTTAATGGAAATAAGCCTAAACTTTTCGGCGTCATTGGAGGTCCCCCTTGTCAGGATTTCAGCATAAATGGTAATCTTGTCGGTTTTAAGGGTGATAGAGGCTCTTTGACAGATGCCTATCTATACAAAATACTTGAACTAAAACCTGCATTTTTTGTAATGGAAAATGTGACTGGATTAATCCATGTAAAGAAAAATGCAATCCATTTTTTTGAGTTACTGAAAGTTATGTCAGAAGAATATCTCATAGATTGGGAAGTCCTAAACAGTTTGAAGTTTGGGGTACCACAGTCCAGAGATAGAGTATTTGTGATAGGTTTGAATAAAACTGTTTTCAATACGAATAAAATAGAGTTAAATCTATCTGGAAAATGGTTCCCGTTTTTTGAAAATTTGAAATATGCAAATCCACATAAGCAATTCAATTGGGCTTCTCCAATAGAATTTGGCTCAAGTATTATTAAAGATGCAGCAATTCCTATTGAACTTTGCGTTGAATCTTGCTTAGTTGCATCCGAAAAGGAGTCTATAATTCCAAATGCAAATGAATATTTTAACCTGTTAGGCGACATAAACCGATTCAATCAAATAAAAGAAGGCGAAACAAATAGACCATCATTTAAACGGCTTCATCGGTATAAGTATAGTCCAACTGCTTGCTATGGGAACAATGAAGTCCACCTGCACCCATATCAAAACCGGCGTTTGTCGGTAAGAGAAGCTTTGAGGATTCAAGGAGTTGAAGATTCTTACATTTTAACTACGCCTCAATTACTTTCAAAAAAAATTAAAATGATTGGAAATGGTGTACCTGTTCCATTGGCAAAGGCAGTAGCACAAGCTTTAATAAAATTTATTAGCAACCTCGAAAGAAAATAAGTACCAATAAGAAGAATGAGAATTATTTTCTTTGATACGGGATAATATCTTCTGCAACCATTATTATTAAATCGTCTTTTTCTTCATAGAATCTTATGGAGATTCCTTTTTGTTTTTGAGATGAAATAGCTTCCAACAATAATCTTGATATTTTGTCAACTAATATTTCAAGATTATTTTTTTGTTGAATTTCGCAATCCCAAATAGTTAAGACATTCCATCCCATTGATTTAATTTGTGATTGGATATTTTCATCCCGTTCTTTATTGCACATGGGATTGTTTTTGGGGAAACATCCTCTTTCTTTAAATGAAATTGGTTCAAATATACATGAATTAATTGAAGAATACTTTAAGATTAATTATTGTAATTATTCTCCTAAATATAGATCTTTTTTAGATAGATATTTTTCTACACTATTCGATATGGATAGTGTAGCTTTAATAAAAGCATCAACTTTAAGGGATGATATTTATTTTGTCTCTATTGATAAAAAAAACAATGATAGAGTAAGCGGAATAAATTTTGATGATATTTTTTATTTTCCCTTTTCGAAGCCTTACTCTCATGTATTTAGATAAAATATAGACCTTAGTTCATAGCAATCCATCAAAACTGAAAGTAAATAAATTTCTGCAAATCGGCAGTAATGAATTGCTAAAGGATAAAGACACACCCTCAGCTTGGCATAGGGCAAGG
>JAITNR010000088.1 GCA_031290375.1 Prevotellaceae bacterium
GTTCAAAAGAAAACAGCAGCGTTTTTATCACAGTGCAGAGCATAAAAAATCAGCCCTCGCACTGCGGAAACATTGATAAAATGCCGGAGCGGGGGTAGTTCATTCCGTAGTTGTATGCACGCGGAAAAAACTGGGTATTATTTGTTAATGGAGAGATTAATTCGTAAAAAGAATGAAAAACGTGCAGATTTACAGCATTATATAAATGCAATAAATATACCGAAAAAGTGTATTTTTGCAGGTTTTCCTGGAAAAACAGCATTTTTGAAAAGAAAAATAAAAAAAAACTGTGCAAATATCTGATGATTTTGTACAGAATACTGAGGTTCGCGGTCTTGCGGTTGAGACGTTGTGCGGTGGGGTAGATTGGTACTCTCGCCGTAAAGCGTTCGAGCCGTTGAACCGTTGTACCGTCAGTTTGAACTTTCGTTACAACAGATTTCATATTTTTTTAGTTTAAAATAATAAAGTGCAAAGATAATACATTATTTTTAATCATGCAAATTTATTTTTTATTCGCTACTGACCGGCTAAAAAAAAGAAATAAAAAAAGGCGTTGTTAGTATCATATATATATGATCGATAGTGTACGTCTTTTATTGATATGACATTTTAAAATACTGACTATCAGGCTGATATTTTTTTTATCAATTAGTGAAATATTCATTTCCAACAACTTACAAAACAACTCAATAAAACCATACATTACCGAAAAATTGCCCATGGCTACAAAATTATTTTTGCGACATACACATAATTTTTGTACTTTTGTAGTTGAAAAATCAATCTTAACCCAAATAATATAGAGTATGAAGAAATTATCTTTTTTCACCATTGCAACTCTGTTTGCAATGGGTTGTATGGCACAAAAACCTGTGGAACTGCGTATGAGCCTGCAAAAAGGGCAGGTTTTTAAACAGGAAATGCAGATGAATATGAAAATAAAAGTTGAAACGCAGGGTATGAAAATAGACACGGAAATGCCCTTTGAGGCTCTGATTTCCTACAAGGTAACAAATAACAAAAACAAAAACTTCATATTGAAAGTTTCTTATGACGCTATGAAAATGAAATTCAACCTGACGGGTATGGATTTTAGTTTTGATTCGTCAGAAGCCAAACCCAATGCTGATAATCCTGTGGCTGATGTGCTTTCAGGGCTTATTGGCAAGCATTTCCTGATGACAGTGAACGAACTTGGCAATGTGGTTAAAATCGAAGGCTTGGACAAGATACTAAATGCAGCACTTGACAAGAAGCAATTTACTAAGGAGCAAAGAAAGCAAATGCAAGTAGCTTTGGCAGGGATATTTAGTGAGGATAAAATCAGGGACAATTTCTCTTCTTCATCGTTGGTATTCCCCAAAGCCCCTGTTACAAAGGGTTATTCATGGAAATCAGACGAAGAACAGGAGTTGCAGGGAATAAAAATGAATGTCAGTAACACATACATCATTGAAAATATTACTCCGGAAAATGTGCTGGTATCTTGTGAATCAACTTTTAAAATGAACGGAGATATAAGCAAGGGTGAAAAAAACACCAAAGTCTATGTAAATGACTCAAAATCAACAAGTTCTTACATCGTTGATTTGAAAACAGGTTGGACAAAAGATACAAAATCCATGATGTCGCTTGTAATGAAAATAGTTATCCAACAGAACGATACGGAGATGACAGTTCCAATGGAAATGAGTGTCGATATTTATGTCAAATCGTATTGATTATCAGGCACATTATGTACAACGGATTTTTCCCTTTTGTAACTTGTAACAAAAAAAAATGCTTGACTTTAAACATATTACGGTTTCAGACAGAGAAAAAGTGCAAAGGCACACCTTTGCCTGCGAATACAGAAATTGTGATTTGGCGTTTGCCAATCTCTTTGTCTGGCAATTTTTGTATGATACCCAAATTGCTTTTGACGACAATTTTATGTATGTTAAATATCGCTATCATAACAAGTTGTATTATATGCTGCCTGTTGGTAAAGGCGACTTGATTAAGGCAATAGATACAATCATTGAGGACTCAACCTTTGAAAATCAACGCTTTTGTTTGCAAGGACTGAGTCCGAAAATGAAAGCGTGCGTAGAAAAACTTTTGCCTGATAAATTCTGTTTTTCCTCCAACAGAGATTATTGTGATTATCTCTACCTTCGTAAAGATTTGGCAGAACTGACAGGTAAGAGATTTCAATCCAAGCGCAACCATATCAATCAGTTCAAGCGGAATTATCCAAACTACGAGTTTTTGGAAATCACGCCCAAAATTGTTCCGCAATGTCTTGAACTTGAATGGCTTTGGGAAAGCAAAAACATAAATCCGCAGGAGGAAATTACACTTGAAGCAGAAAGAAAGGCTATCACAAATGCTTTTGAAAATTATCAGGCTCTGCAATTGTCAGGTGGGGCATTACGTGTTGATAATAAGATAGTTGCCTTTACTTTTGGCTCTCCAATCAGCTGGCAGACGTTCGATGTCGCAGTGGAAAAGGCTGACACTCAGATTGTTGGGGCTTATACAGTGATTAACAACGAGTTTGCAAAACGAATATCAAGTAGTTTTATCTATCTCAATCGTGAAGAAGATTTAGGCTTGGAGGGGCTTCGTAAAGCGAAACTGTCTTATCAGCCTGTCGATATTTTGGAAAAATTTACTGCACACCCAATAACCCCATGATAACGCTTGTATTTGACAAATTTTTCGTAATTTTGCCGCAACGTCAAGGGAGAGTGCAAAATTTTATAATAAAGTGATTGTCAATGTATTTGTTCTTTGATGGGTATCAACAGTTTCACATCGCATATCTAAAACTATCACATTTAAAAGTATGAATTATAGAATTTTTGTTGAAAAAAAAACTGATTATCAAGTTGAAGCGCAGAGTTTGCAGAACGAACTTAATTCCAATCTAAATCTTAATCTGCTGAATCTCAGGCTTATAAATGTTTATGACTGTTTCGGTTTTTCTGAAAATTTACTTGAAAAATGCCTTTACAATGTTTTTGGTGAAATTGTAACAGACACAGTATCAAAGAATTTGGACTATGAAAATCTGCCATCCTTGGCTGTGGAATTTTTGCCCGGACAATTTGACCAAAGGGCAAGTTCAGCTGTTGATTGCGTGAAACTCATTGAACCTGAGGCAGATGTAACAATAAAAAGTTCAAAATTATTGATTTTCTCTCAAAATTTCTCTCAAAATAATATTGAAACTGTTAAAAAATATTATATAAATGCCATTGAAGCGAGAGAAAAGGATATGTCTGTGCTGTCGGTTTTTGAGCATTCAAAGGCTGCGGAGGTGCAAATTCTCAATGGATTTAATTCACTTAAAAACAATGAATTGGACGATTTTTGCAAAACAATGAATTTAGCAATGTCTGTTGATGATTTGCAGGAAATTATAAATTATTTTCAGAAAGAAAACCGCGAACCGTATGAAACAGAACTGCGTATTTTGGACACCTATTGGAGCGACCATTGTCGCCATACCACATTTGCTACCATTTTGGAAGATATTGCGATTGAAAAAAGTTTTGTTGATGAAAAAATTAATAATTCACTAAAACTCTATCATTCAATCCGTTGCGAATTACAACGTGAAAATAAAGACATTTGTCTGATGGATATTGCCACAATTGGTGCAAGATACTTGAAATCAAAGGGTTATCTTGACGATTTGGAGCAAAGTGAGGAGAATAACGCTTGCAGTATTTTTGTTGATGTTGATGTGAACGGCAAAAGTGAAAAGTGGTTACTGATGTTTAAGAACGAAACGCACAATCACCCTACTGAAATTGAACCTTTTGGCGGTGCTTCTACCTGTCTTGGCGGAGCAATTCGTGACCCGCTTTCGGGCAGAAGTTACGTATATCAGGCGATGAGGGTAACAGGAGCGGGTAATATATATCAGCCTGTAAATCAAACTATTGAAGGGAAATTGCCGCAAAAAATCATATCCACCAAAGCTGCTCACGGTTATTCTTCCTACGGAAATCAAATTGGGCTTGCAACTACCTGTGTAAGAGAGATTTATCACAAAAATTACGTTGCAAAACGACTTGAAGTCGGGGCAGTAGTAGGAGCGGTAAAAGCCGACAATGTACGCCGTGAATTACCTGAACAGGGCGATATAATTATGATGCTCGGAGGCAGAACAGGGCGGGACGGAATAGGTGGAGCAACGGGCTCGTCGAAGGAACATACAGCCGAAAGCCTTGAAATGTGTTCTTCTGAGGTGCAAAAAGGCAATGCACCCGAAGAACGCAAATTGGAACGACTTTTTCGCCGTAGCGAAGTTACAGGGTTAATCAAAAAATCGAATGATTTTGGTGCTGGAGGCGTGAGCGTGGCTATCGGCGAACTCGCCAAAGGATTGGACATAAATTTGGATAATGTGAGGACAAAATATAGCGGTTTGAGTGCTACTGAGTTGGCTATCAGCGAAAGTCAGGAGCGAATGGCGGTTGTAATCGAAAAAGATGACTGCGAAAAATTTACTAACTTTTGTGCCGAAGAAAACATTGAAGTAGTGAAAATTGCCGATGTTACCAACACCAATCGCCTGAAAATGTTTTACAAAGGTCAAAAAATAGTTGATATTTCGCGCCAGTTTATTGATAGTGCAGGAGCAAAACATTTTGCAAAAGCAAAAATTTCAGAAATGGAAAATAAAAATCCGTTTGAAAGAAAAATTGAGGGCAATTCGTTCAGAAGCAGAATGTTAAATAATCTCAAAGATGAAAATGTTTTGTCTCAAAAGGGCTTGATAGAGATGTTTGACTCCACAATCGGACGCTCTACTGTGCTGATGCCTTTCGGGGGCAAAACGCAACGTTCAGAAAGTCAGGTTTCGGTGCAAAAAATCCCGGTCCGCAACAGCTTTACCTCCACAGCGAGCATTATGGCACACGGTTACAACCCGTTTCTGAGTTCGTGGAGCAGTTATCATGGGGCACAATACGCTGTTGTAGAGGCAATTGCGAAAATTGTAGCAGCAGGGGGAAGATACGAAAAAATCCGTTTTTCATTTCAGGAATATTTTGAAAAAATGACCAAAGACCCAACTTCGTGGGGTAAGCCACTTGCCGCGTTGCTTGGTGCTTTGCAGTCGCAAATCGACTTTAGATTACCCTCAATCGGAGGCAAGGATTCGATGAGCGGGACTTTCCACAATATCAGCGTGCCGCCTATGCTGATGGCTTTTGGAATTACTACCGTTGATGTCAAAAACGTGATTTCCACAGAGTTAAAGCAGGCAGGAAATTATCTTTGTTTGATAAAACATCACTGTCTGAAAGATTTCTTGCCGAATGTTGGTGAGTTGAAAAAGAACTTTGATTTTATTTTGCAAAATATTGAAAATCAAAATATCATATCTGCGTACGCAATTGGTTTCGGCGGCATAGCAGAGGCAGTTTGTAAAATGAGTTTCGGAAACGAACTCGGTGTTGATATTCAAACTGCCGAAAATGAATTATTTAACCATTCTTATGGCTCAATTTTAGTTGAAAGCAAAACAGAGTTGGAATTGGAAAATGCTGTTTATTTGGGAAAAGTTATCGAAGAAAAGAGTATAAAAATTAACGGTGAAAAATTTGATTTAGAGGAACTTTATAGAGCAAATACTGAAAAATTCGAGCAAATTTATCCTGTTACTGCAAAATCAAAATCGGTGGCAGAAAAAATTTTGCCAAAAAAGAAAATTGTCAAATATCAGGGTAAAAAAATCGAAAAACCGCTTGCCTATTTACCTGTCTTTACAGGCACCAACTGCGATTACGACACGGCAAAAGCCTTTATAAATGCGGGAGCGGAGGTTATGACCTCTGTGTTCAGAAACCTGACGGGCGAAGATATTGTCAATTCCATTCACGAAATGTGTTTTAAAATTGCCGAATGTCAGATTTTTGTGCTTTCGGGTGGATTTTCCTCAGGTGATGAGCCTGATGGTAGCGGAAAATTTATCGCCAATGTACTAAACAACAGCGATATAACAAAGAGAATTTACAAACTTTTAGAGCGCGGCGGTTTGATACTCGGCATCTGTAATGGCTTTCAGGCACTGATTAAATCAGGGTTGTTGCCATACGGGCGGCTCGGAAAAGTTACCGACAAGTCACCAACACTTTTTCGCAATGATATTAATCGTCATATTTCGCTAATGGCATCCACTACAGTCAGTTCAATAAATTCGCCATGGCTTTCGGACTTTGAAATCGGCGACATCCATCAGATTGCAATGAGCCACGGCGAAGGGAAACTGCTTGTAAATGAAGAGCTTGCACAGGAACTTTTTGCAAAAGGTCAAATTGCGTTCCAATATGTTGATTTACACGGCAATATTACGACAAAATCACCATTCAATCCCAACGGATCAATGTACGCAATAGAGGGAATTATTTCCGAAAACGGACAAATTCTTGGCAAAATGGGGCACAGCGAACGCTATGAAAACGGACTTTTTAAGAACATCTACGGCAATAAAAATCAGAACATTTTTGAAAATGCGGTAAGATATTTCAAGTAATTTAAAATCGTAAAACAATGGAAGACAATAATTTAATTCAGGTTTATGTAAAAAGTATTTCTGCTTTTCAAGAGAAACAGAATTTTAGAATAATAGAGTTGGGCGAGGTTAATGGAAACAGGGTTATGAGAGTTGTCATCGGCACCTTTGAAGCCGATTATATAGCCTCAGCCCTTGACAACAAGTACTTTAAACGCCCAATGCCTTATGATGTGATTTCAGATATTATCAAGGCATACAAAATTAATTTAAAGGAAATAATAATTTTTTCGGTTAAACAAGGAGTCATCTATTCCAAATTGATATTAGACCAGGACACTAATATTCAGGAAATTACTATTAGAATTTCTGATGCTTTGGCTGTTGCTGTCGAAACAGATGCACCCATTTTTATTGAAAGAAAAATAGTAGATGATTTTTTCAAAAATCTTCTTACCTCAATTGACAGCAAAAGTCACAAACATGTGTCCGAAATGACCATAGAAGAACTTAAAGAGGAACTTAAACGCTCTGTTGACGAGGAAGATTATGAACTCGCAGCAGAACTTCGGGACGAAATAAGCAAGAGGAATGAGAAATAAGAATCTCAAAAATAAATTTGCACAATAGCGGAGGTGCCTACCTTTAAGGAATGTCTGAGCAATGAATAATGAATGCGTTCTTTGCGAACTTATTTTATTTTAACTGCTTATCCACAATAAGCAAGTTGATTAAAAAAATGACTGTCCGCATTACGACCTAAAGCAACAAAAGTGTCGTCATTGCGGGCTTGACCCGCAATCCCTCTCTAAATAAGTCCCTAAAAAACAGGGGATTGCGGGTCAAACCCACAATGACGAACGCCATCAGGACGTTATACGGATAATCATTTTTAAAAATTCGTAGGATTTTCATATCAATAGAAATGCAGGCTCTCTTATTGTCGGAACTCCGTAGGAGTTCAACTCCTACGGAGTTGGTGTGGGTGGGCGATTATTTCTATTGATATATCCTGACTTCGACGGTCAAAAATCACAAGGCACTATTACTCAATGACTTACAAAAACAGCGAGCCACTACATTTTTTAATTTTCGAGTAATTGATAAGGCACTAAACTTCGGCGTTTTTTTCATTGCTTGATATATTGTTTGTGTGTCTTTTGACGTTTTGGCAGGCAAAACATATCGTTTCTGTTTTTTCGGGTCAATAAGGATACTTTCCTGTGCAGACCACAGTTCTTCGCTGATTCGTGCTGCCGAAAAACGTATCAGCGAAAATGCCACAAAACAAACGGCTATGTGAGAGAGTATTCTGTTTGCAGTCCAGTGAAAGACAGGTCGCATGCGCAAATCGTGCTTGTTTTCAACCGCTTTCTCTCGGTCGTGACGGTCTTTCTCGGCTCGCTTGCTACTGTAACTGACTATCAACCGTTTTGGTTTTTCCATCTCAAAATCAAAATGTAAAAAAGGTAGTTCCATATTTTGTAAGAGGCAATGCAGAACCAATTATCAAACAATAATTTTAAACAAATTTATCCATTAACCCGCACAGGATTAATACTTTAATTCAAAAAAAAGGAAACGGTACGTGTATGAGTGCCGTTTTTTTTTGCAAAATAAAAAATTGGTATAAGCGTTTGTGAATATGCACGACCAACACCTC
>JAITNR010000146.1 GCA_031290375.1 Prevotellaceae bacterium
TTACATAAAACACGAAATATAGCATAATTAGCCACTACAAAACAACTTTTACTCAAAAAGTGCCATTTTTACACAGTTTAGGGATGGGGATTGGGGGATAGAGTGTCGAAGTCAGGAAAAAGAATTAACCAACTAAACTACAACTCTCAACCATTCACCAAACGAAAATTTGTAGTACACAAATCGGAATTTCTAAAAATGGAGTTCTTTGATTACAACCATTTTCCTACCTGATGGGATGCAATGTGGGATTAGGCGAACAGTTTTATTCAAACGAATAATTTTCTTACTTCTTCTCTGTCGTCGAAATAGTGTTTTACGCCTTTGATGATTTGATAATCTTCGTGTCCCTTGCCCGCAACAAGCACTACATCGCCTTTCTGTGCCAGCGAACAGGCTGTTTTTATCGCCTCGCGTCTATCAATTATGACAAGCGATTTTTGTTTTTGAGGTTCGTCCAAACCGGTAAGCATATCGTTTAGAATATCCTGTGGTTCTTCATTGCGGGGGTTGTCGGAGGTAAGAATAGCCTTGAAACTGCCATTTACCGCTACACGTGCCATTATGGGACGTTTGCCTTTGTCGCGGTTGCCGCCACAGCCTGCAACTGTAATCAAGCGTCCTTCGGTGTTTTGCAGAATATCGTTGATGGTCGAAATCACGTTTTCGAGGGCATCAGGCGTGTGGGCGTAATCAACAATAACGGTGTAGCCGTGTGGCGACCACAATGTCTCGAAACGCCCTGATACCGAATGTAATACACTTATTATCTGCCACACTTCCCTGTAATCTGCACCAAGTAGCTGTGCCGCGCCAAGAATGGCTGTCAGATTGCAAGCATTGAATTGCCCGATAAACGGCACGTAAATTTCCATGCCGTTCATTTCTAATAACATACCATGAAAATCGTGTTCCAGGATTTTGGTTTTGAAATCAGCCAAAGTTCTTAACGAGTAGGTATATTTTTTTGCTTTCGTATTTTGCAGTATAACCAAGCCGTTTTTGTCGTCCAAATTGGTAAGTGCAAATGCGTTGGCAGGCAAATGGTCGAAAAAGCATTTTTTTACTTTCAAATAATTGTCAAAAGTGAGATGATAATCGATATGGTCGCGTGTGAGGTTGGTAAAAATGCCGCCAACAAAGTTCAGTCCCGCTATTCTGCGCTGGTCGATGGCGTGCGAGGAGACTTCCATAAAACAGTATGAACAGTCTGCTGACACCATTCCTGCAAGTAATTGATTGAGTTCCAACGGGTCAGGCGTAGTGTGCGTTGCCTCAAAAGCGATGTCGTTGATATAGTTGCAAACGGTTGATAATAAGCCTGTTCCGTAGCCAAGTTTACGAAAAATCTCATAGAGCAAAGTAGCAGTAGTAGTTTTGCCGTTGGTGCCTGTAACTCCCACAAGTTTCAGTTTTTTGGATGGATTGTCGTACCGATTACAAGCGATAATGCCTAACGCCTCGGCAGAGTTTTTGACCTGAATAAAAGTGATGTTTTCGGGTAAGTTTTCGGGTAAAAGTTCACAGAGTACAGCCTCAGCACCTTTTTCTATTGCTGTATGAATAAATTTGTGTCCGTCCAAATCCGTTCCCTGCACGGCTGCAAAAAGGTTTCCCTTTTCAATTTTCCGCGAATCGAACTGAACATCCGTGATTTGCGTTTCTACTGTTCCAATGATTTTTTGGGAATGAATATTTTTTAATAATTGAGATAAAAGCATTATAATCAAGTTAATAATTGAGCAATATGAGTTTTAATTTTTCATATAACCTGTGTGTCAAACAGTTTATTCGCCGACAAAGATATTACATTTTTTTGAAAAAAACAAATATTTTTTTGAGCTGCTATGCAGGTGTTAGTTTTTTTCTAACGCCTACATTGTTAATAGACTGTAAAACAGATGTTTCTACGATACTTTACAGGTTTATTAAAAACTATCAATTTTAATACAACACCAACCCCACCGTAACACCTTTGACTATGCGGGTGCCGGGGGCGAGTGTCTGACTGGTTACTTTGCCTCGCCCTGCCAAATTGACGTGCAATCCCGCCTGCTCCATCAAATAAACGGCATCTTTTGCTCCCATTCCAACTACGTTAGGCACAAGGTTTTGCACAAGTGGAAGTTCCGTACCTGTTATCTGAGTGGCATTTCTTGCCAAAACTGTCCATTTAGTGTTGTCAATTTTTGACTTAATTTCGAGTTTATCAAGCAAATACGTGATATTTTTCCGCAACCCGTTTTTTACCAAAGGAATGATATTGACAGTGGTATCTGCTTTAACATCGGCAAAATTCGCATGACTGTCCAACGCGCTGATTTTTTCGGCAATATCACGAAAAACTTCGCAACACTGAGACCCCCAAATATCTTGCCGTTGCATTACCACAATGCAGGAATATTGCGGTTTGCCTATAGAGTCGGCAGGAAAGTAGCCGCAAAAACTCACTTGGTCGGTTTTTGTTACAACGTTAGTTTTCCCGTCTTTGGTTTTAAAATTGGCGGTACCTGTTTTACCTGCAAAACTTATATTTTTTGAACGATGGGAATAGCCTGTTCCTCCTTCTTTTTCAACTACTTGACGAAGCATATTTTGCAGTTCTTCCAATGTTTTTTTTGAACAAATAGATGGATTTACCGTCTGCGTTGAATTTTTTTTAATACTTCCTTCGGTTTCTATTTCCTTAATAATAAACGGGTTAATCATTTTGCCGCCATTGGCAATCGCATTGTAAAATCTAAGCATATAGATTGGCGGTACAACTACCTGATAACCAAAGGATGTTGATGGCAAATATGTTCCGTTAATTTTAAGCATATCAATGTTTGACCTGCCCGACCCCAGATACAAAGTGTCAAACGGCTCGTTGATTTTTGTCTTCTTCACGGCTTCCATGAAGTCCATCGGATTGGCTTGGTAAGCACCTCCGATAATATTTGCCGTGCCGACATTTGATGAATAAACCAAAACGTCCGATGCTTTCATGGTTTTCCACGAGGCTGGCGGAGTGCCATGATCGTGTACGTCCTTGTATTTGGTTTCCAGAGCATTGACAATAGTGTTTGGTGTAACAATGCCGTTTTCGAGGGCAACAAGCATTGATACCGTTTTGAAAGTTGAGCCGGGCGGATTTCGGTTCAAAATTGCCATGTGTTCTATCTCGGAGTAGCCACCTCTGCCATTCATTGCCAGATTAGCCATAGCTTTGATTTCACCTGTTTCTACCTCCATCAAAATGGCACAACCACGCTCTACACCCAGCTTCTGCATCTGTTTCAGCAGAGAGTTGGCAACAATGTCCTGCATATCCATATTAAGCGTGAGCGTAATATTAGAGCCATTAATAGCCTTCTGACCATTTTCACCGTCCTTGCCTTTCAGAAGAGAGTCGCATAGCCCTTCGATACCGAATTTACCGATTTTTGTCTTCGATTTGTCAGGATAAACATCACCAATTGTCATAAAAGCCAAGTTACCAAAAGGTTGCACCCTATTGTTCTGACGAACGGTTTCCAGACAACTCATATATTTGCCTTTAGCCCCATTGAGTAAGGGAAAAGTCATTAATTTTTGCCACTCAACATAATTTACCGAACGATTGGATAAAGATATGGGGATTGTCTTCCTGCCTGAATACGCGTCATTTATCCGACTTTCGTAATATGTGACAGACGCATCTCCAAAAAATTTCGAGAGGTTTTTTGCCAAAATTCTGACGCTGTCCGAACGGTTGAACTGCTGCTCCTTTTTTTTCAACTCGTTTTCTATATTAACCAATTGTCCGCCATTAAAAGATATTTTGTAAACAAGCAACGAACTCGCAAGAATATTTCCGTCAATACACTTGATTTGACCTCTTTTAGCCTCATCAGGTTTTTTTTTTGGCTGCTGATCTTTGATAAATTTGCTTATATCTTCCCACGTTTTGTGCTCAATATATTGAATTTTAACGATATTATAGATGCACAACACAAAGGCAAATGCCAAAGCGATGTAAATCAAATGAAATCCCGTATATATTCTGCTCTTTATTGACATGGTTCCGGTTTTTTAATCCTGTATTTATTTAATCACAATTGGTGAAGTTTTGGCTTCGGTAAGCGTGCTGTTGTTTTCAGCAAGTTTTTTTATGACTTCGGAGCGAAGAGAAATCATTTTTGACTCCTTTAGTTTTAATATTTCATCTGTTTCCAATATATTTTGTTGCTCTTTAAGTTTTTTGTTTTGCCTGTCAAGTGCGTCATATTCAAAGCGATTGTAGATATAAAAAAATGCCAAAAGCCAAACGAAACAGATAAGGGGCAAAAATTTTCTAAACCCTTTGCTAACCAATATTTTGCCATCAATAAGGTCTTTGACTGAAAAATTGTCGTTAATTTTTTCGCTGTCGCCTTTTAACTTGTCCTGTGCAATATTTTGGTCAAGTTCTGACTTTATTTTTTTGAATAATTTCATATTTTTTTATGTCTTGATTCTATTCCCTGCAATTCTTAATTTGGCACTTCTTGCTCTTGAATTTTTTCCCAATTCCTCCTGCGTTGCCGTAATTACCTTATTATTGACAGTTTGCAAAGGCGAAACGGGATTGCCATAAAAATCTTTCTCCATTTTTCCCTCAAAATTTCCTGTTTTAAAGAAATTCTTAACCAGCCTGTCCTCTAATGAATGGTACGATATTACAACGGCTTTCCCGTTTGGTGTCAGCAGCTCAGGCAACTGCTTGAGTAAAGATTTTAGAGCATTCAATTCACCATTAACCTCAATTCTAATAGCCTGAAAAACGGGAGCAAGTTCCTTATTTTCAAAGCCTTTTTTGTAAAATGGAGAAAGAATTTTAACCAACTCAGAAATTGTTTCGATTCTTTTGTTTTGCCTGTATTTGACAATGACCGATGCTATTTTTCGAGCCTGACGAAGTTCGCCATACTGATAAAAAATATCAGATAATTGATTTTCGGCGTATTCATTTAAAATTTTCTCTGCAGTCAAAGTTGCCTTTTGGTTCATTCTCATATCGAGTTGTCCATCAAAACGGTATGAAAATCCCCTCCGACTATCGTCAAAATGATGTGAACTTACACCCAAATCAGCCAAAACTCCATCAACTTTCTCAACATCATAATACCTCAAAAAATTTGTGATATGTTTGAAATTTCCTCTAACAAACATAAATCTCCTATCATTCAATGCGTTGTGTTGTGCATCCAAATCTCTGTCGAAACCAAATAACCTGCCATTTTCACCGAGTCTTGCCAAAATCGCCGCAGCGTGCCCGCCTCCACCAAAAGTGCAATCCACATACACTCCATCAGGCTTAATATCAAGCCCTTCAAGTGTTTCTTCAAGCAAAACAGGAATGTGATACATTGAGTTGTGAATCAGTTATTGGTCAAAATTTTCTGGCAAAGTTAGTAAAATTTTTCCATACATTACAACGCTTTCATATTTTGGCCAGGGCAAACGCATCTTAATTAGTTAGGATTTTCAATAAATAATCATTATTCCAACCGGCATCGAGTCTTTTTCCCTTCACACTTCTCTTTTTTGATTGTTCATGTTTGATTAAATTCAGGGCAATTCGATTGAGCATTGAAAAATTTTGCGCAGCATATCCCTCTCTTTTTCGGCTGTCATCCTC
>JAITNR010000161.1 GCA_031290375.1 Prevotellaceae bacterium
TTTATAAATTTATATTATTACGTAAATACGTGTATGCAAAGGTAGATAAAAAAATGACACAAACAAATGTTTATGCCACTTTTTTTACATGTTACGTATTTTTAGGGCGGAGTTAGGGATTGAAAGAATATAAAAGGTGAATTATTATAGAGAACGCATTCATTGTTCATTATTCATACCGCCCCACCCGTATGGGTTGAGGTGTTGCTTATCTTCAGCTGTAAGTGAAACTTACGGTTATTAACATTCTGTCCTATGGACATAAACTCTCCTGCGTTTTTATTAATTTTCAATCAACAGCGTTATATCGTTTTTCCCAACAATCCCAAAACTACTCCTGCAACGCTTATAATCATTAATATTGAGCCTGTTATGATGTTTAAAATGCGCAGTCCTTTGACATTAAATTTGTTACGTAGAGTTCCAACTATTGTGGTGAGTATAACCCACCAGGCAAACGCCCCCAAAAGCAGTGAAATAACTCCGGTTATATTGAGATACATGCTATTAATGTATATACCGTTGATATACATAGCGTCAGAGGCAAAAAAACTGAATCTCGCAAAAAGTCCTATGAAGAGAAAAATAATCAGTGGATTGCTGAAGCAGAGCCAAAAGGCTGAAATATATGTACTTACAACACTTCTGTTTTTTATTCCTATGTTCTGGTTTTCCAGTTCTTTTGCAGGGTCGGTTCTGTAAATCATAAATCCGAAAAAGAAAAGTATAATGCACCCGAATATTTGAATTAAAAGTCTATATTGGTCAACAAAGTCAATAATAAAGTTCATTCCCAAGCCTACCAATACGGCGTAAATCAAATCGGAAGTAGTTGCACCCAAGCCCGTAATAATGCCGTAGATTCTGCCCTTGTGCAGTGTCCGCTGAATGCACAAAATGCCAAGCGGTCCTACAGGTGCAGATACCAGAATGCCTATTATTATTCCGTTTATTACTATATTTATCATTTGGACGTGAACTTTTAGATTTGAGATATTATGAGCAAAAATATATCTGACTGCATATATCTCAATTATTTACAATCACAATATTTTGATTATATCTTCTTGATTTTCAGTATTAAACCACTGAATATTTTTATCTCTGTTAAACCATGAAATCTGTTTTTTAGCATAATGCCTTGTGTTTCTTTGAATTAGCTCTATTGCCCGCTCTAACGAGTATTCTCCATTGAAACAGGCAAAAAGTTCTTTGTAACCCACTGTATTTAAGGCATTTAAAGATGACTTATCTCTTAAATTGTATGCCTCCTGTTCAAGCCCTTGTTTCATCATCTCTATAACTCGTTGGTTTATAGCACTGTACAACTCTTTACGAGGCTTGTTCAAACCGATTTTCACGATGTTAAAGGAGCGTTTTTTTACACTGTTTTTTCGCAGTTCTGAAAAAGGTCTGCCTGTGGTGTGGCACACTTCCAAAGCGTGCAACATACGTTTTACATTTTTCAAATCTACCTGCGCATAATGTTCAGGGTCAAGAGTTTTCAGCATTAATCTAACGCCTTCAATTCCCTCTTTTTTATAAAAATCCTTCATATTTGCTCTCATCTCAGGTTCAATATCAGGTATATCGTCAATTCCCTTGCACACAGCGTCAATATAGAGCATCGAACCACCAACAAGTAAGGCACATCCGTTTTTTTCAATCTCCTTTTCTATTACCTCAATGGCATCAAGTTCGTATTGCCCTGCACTATAATGCTCTGTAACAGAGCGTGTCCCTATAAAATAGTGCTTTACTTCGACAAGTTGTTCATCGCTCGGAGAGGCTACACCAATCCTCAACTCCCTGTAAATCTGCCTTGAATCGCTTGAAATTATCGAACAACCCAAACGCTTTGCGAGCGAAATACTCAAGTCGGTTTTACCCGCACAGGTAGCTCCTAAAAGCACATACAGAGTGCGAAGAGAGGAGTGTGGAGTCATTGTTCCTCAAAATTCAAATCACCAAATCCCTCCGAATTAAGCTCATCGTCATTATATCCCTCTTCATCATTAAAGGCATCGTCATCAAAAATATTTGCCGAAACAGAATTTGCAGCAAAACCCGCATCGTCTGTAAAATCAATGGTTTGAGACGGCGGATTGCCCCTTTTGAGCGTACAAGTCGGCTCACTAAGCGTTTTGCCCGGAATAATCTCTTTCAGTTCAATAAAAAATGCCCTTTCGGTAAGCAGATCAAACACAAACATCAACTTTTGTCCTTCATCTTCAATTAATTCATCAAGTTTTGTTTCATTCATAAGATGGGTATAAATCGAAGCATCGGAGTCCATTTCCATAAATAGAACCTCTACCTCTTTTTCCCAATTCTCAGAACAGATATAAAAACCTGTCAGTTCTCCTTCAGAAAATTTCACGGACTCAATAATTGCCTTTTGGAAGTCCAAAAAAGTAGATTCGGGATCAATGTCTATTTCGCGAACAAAATTTTCCACCTCATCTGAAGCCAATACAAATTTGTAAAGCATAAATATTTTTGTTATTTTATTGATTAATAATGATATAATTAGTGTGCCTTTGTAAAAAACAGATTTTAGACTGACTTAAATAAATAAAATTCAAATTTACATTTTTTTTTGCAAATCGTATTAAAAAAAATGTGTAATTCTGCATTCGAGTGCGTGTAGCGAATAATTAAATATGACTGTCCGCATTACGACCTAAAGCAACAAACTTGTCGTCATTGCGGGCTTGACCCGCAATGACGACACGCTATTAGGACGTTATACGGATAATCATTAATTAAATTTGTTAAATGTTTATTAAAACTGTTTAATAAACGGAAATGAATATCGTATCTAATTACCTAAATCACTTTTGTTGCTTTTTAGGTTAAATATACAATATTCATTAAAATGAAATTACGATTTGTTTTCGTTATTGGTAGAATTTAGCCGAAGCAATCGAGAATACACAGTAAGAAATTATTATTTTTTCCGCTGCTAATTGCAGTGATGGCGACGATGCCGAAAAGTGCAGTGTCGCAGGTAACAATCGGTGCTGACCGCGAACCCGCAACCATTCTCCGTACTGGAGCTTATCAGCAACAGCAAAGGGTTGCGCCTGCCTCAGCTGACACAGGCAGAGCGCAATGCCATAATACAGCAGATAAACCTTATGTCTGACTCTGACCCCGCAAAGGCAAAAGCGCAAGATCTGGTGAAAGGTCTTACCATCTACAACACCGATGCCGAGTGTGTACAGTACTGGAATTCTGGGGGCTGGATTGGTGCAGGCACTTGTTTGTTTGTGGCAACTCCCACATGCAGTGCTACCGTTTATGCTCCTAAAACCGGTGCCAAATACCAGGTTGATGTACCAACCGGTGCCTCTACTAAACTTACCTTTCTGACTTACAATCTGGGTGCAACCCCCGATTTGACTCCCAAACAGCAAATGGCATACGTCAGTGCCCTGTCTCCTGCTCACGAAGACGTTACTGTTTACGGTGGTCTGTACCAGTGGGGTCACAGAGACGCTGCTCACTCCATGCGTTGTAGCATGGGCGATGCCCCCAATTCTTTTACCACAACGCCTTATACTTCAACTGCGTACGACTACCTTACAGATTTCAAGTTTGTTTGGGGCATCAATGTCAATAATAGCAATAACTTCGACTGGGTATCCGACCACGTTGATCTCGACAAACGTTGGGGTAACGGCGGCGACTTGGCAACTCAAACTGTTGCTATAAACAAAAGTAACGGTGAAGATATTAACAACCCTTGCCCTACCGGTTTTCGCGTACCAACCCAGCACGAATGGGCATTGATAGGTAATGAAGACGGCAGTTCTGCCGCCTTAGACGATTCTTTTATCACCTCAACTTCCGGTAGTATTCCTAACTTATACACCACTTGGGTTCCTGTTAAAAACGCTAAGGTGGACGACTCATGGAGTAGCGGCACTGACGAAGGTAACGATAATTACTCCGCCCTTTGCGGTTATGCTCTATACAAAAAAGATGTTTGGGAAAACGCTGACACCGATTACAAAAACGGCACATTGAGCCTTGCTGCCGAAGGTGCCCCCGAGCCGCTCATTTTTTTGCCTTCCGCCGGTATGCGCGACAACGACGATGGTAGAGTGCGTGACACGGGGGAGAGCGAAAGCTACTATTGGAGCAGCACGGTCGATCACACCGGCAGTTCCAACATGGCCTTCTCCAGTAGCGACGTGGGCTTTGGCCATTCCAATCGCGCGTACAGTATGAGTGTTCGTTGTGTGAAAGAATAGTTATCTATCTATCTATCTATCTATCTATCTATCTATCTATCTATCTATCAAGTTCAGCATTCCCGCAATCCCTATCTAAATAAGTCCCTAAAAAACAGGGGATTGTGGGTATGTCGTTGCGGGCTACGACCCGCAACCGTAATGACAGGCATTTGGAAGTGATTTAGGTATTAAATAGGATATTAAGATTACTCAAAAAAAATTAGCACCTCAAAAAAAGAATTACCCGTTTCACAAACGTTTTGCAGAAACAAAAAAAAGTATTACCTTTGCATTCCGAAATTGGAGAGATGGCAGAGTGGTCGATTGCGGCGGTCTTGAAAACCGTTGAACTGCAAGGTTCCGGGGGTTCGAATCCCTCTTTCTCCGCGAAATATTAATAACTTAAATTTCTAATAATGAAGACAGGAATACATCCGGAAACTTACCGTCCCGTAGCGTTTAAAGATATGTCGAATGAGGCTACGTTTATCTCTCGTTCAACAGTAACTACGAAAGAAACCATCGACATTGATGGGGTAACTTATCCTTTGGTTAAACTCGAAATTTCAAACACTTCGCATCCGTTCTATACAGGTAAGTCCAAATTTGTGGATACTGCAGGGCGTGTTGATAAATTTATGAGTCGCTATAAGAACAGAGCAAACAGAGGCAAATAGTTTGCTTTGATAAAGGACTGATATAGAGAATTACACAGGTACTACGCTTGTCACGGTTCTTCGTGTTTTTGTGCGGAATTAAGAAAAAGCGTAGTGTTGATCCCAAAATGTCAAAAATATAAGTCGTAAGTATTTTATAATCAATAAATACTGCGGGCATGTTTTTTTTCTAAGTATTAGTTAAAAAAAAAGCATTACCTCTACACCCAATTTTATAAATAAAAAAGATAAAAAAAATATGACAGGTTGCTTGCAAATGTTAGTGGTTGCAGCCGCCGTAGTTATATGATTGGGATACAGCCTGTTAATAAAATCGGCTGCCTTTAATTAATTGAAAGTTGAAAATTAAGCCCAACTTTTATATAGTCCATTTTTAATACCACTTTGGTATTATTTCCTGAACAAAGCAAACAAAAAAAGATTGCCTTAAAAAAAGCAATCTCAGCCAACTTTTTGTGATTTACTATCCTAAATAAACCTTTAAAAGTTTGTTTTTTGAATTTTGCCTTAACCTCCGTATCGCTTTTTCTTTGATTTGTCTGACACGTTCTCTGGTTAATCCGAACATATCGCCAATTTCTTCCAAAGTCATTTCCTGTCTTCCTCCTATCCCGAAAAACATCTTTACAATATCTCTCTCCCTGTCTTGCAACAGAGAGTCCAGAGCACGCTCAATCTCTGTTTGAAGAGATTCATTCATCAACTTTTGGTCAGCGATGGGCGAATCGTCATTCATCAAAACATCAAGCAAGGTGTTGTCTTCACCCTCTACAAAGGGGGCATCAACAGAGATATGTCTTCCCGAAATTTTGAGAGAGTCAGTAATTTTGTCGATGGGCAATTCCATCTCTGCCGCTATCTCTTCTACCGAAGGAAGACGTTCATGTTCTTGTTCAAAACGAGAAAATGCCTTGTTGATTTTATTAAGCGAACCTACCTGATTGAGCGGCAGCCGAACAATCCTCGACTGTTCTGCCAAAGCCTGCAAAATAGATTGCCTGATCCACCAAACGGCATAAGAAATAAACTTGAAGCCTCTTGTTTCGTCAAATTTCTCGGCGGCTTTAATCAAGCCCAAATTACCTTCGTCAATCAAATCGGGCAAACTCAAGCCCTGATTTTGATACTGTTTTGCCACAGAAACAACGAAACGAAGATTTGCTCGCACCAGTTTGTCAAGAGCGGCATGTTCGCCTTTTCTGATTCTTTGGGCAAGTTCAACTTCATTTTCAATGGTGATAAGTTCCTCACGTCCAATCTCTTGAAGATATTTATCAAGAGATGCACTATCACGATTAGTGATAGAGGGAGTAATCTTTAATTGTCTCATTTACGGTTGAAAAAATTGACTGCAAAGTTACTATTTTTTTATCACTTTTGCAACATATATATTATAAAAATATATAAAATTCTTTAAACAGATTTAAAAAAACGAAACATTCGGTATAAAATTACTATCCGAAGAGCAGTTCTTATGTCAATATATTTTATAGGACAGGTTATCTCACAATTTCTTTTTTCCAGCTCAAAAATGCTTTTATACCTATGAGCCAGAAACATGTGTACAGGATAGCTGTAAAGTATATACCCATAATGCAATAGAGGATTACGCTGACAAAGTCGGCGACAATCCAGATTGCCCAATTGTCGATTTTTTTGCGGGTTATCAGGATTTGGGCAATAATGCTTGCAACCGTTATCAGAGCATCGATGTAGGGATATGCGGGCTTTTCAATATTGTCGGGAAATTTCGCCGATATTGAAACTACGGCGTACGCCCAAACTGTTGCCACAGAAACAACCACAAGCAAAATATAAATCCGTTGCCTGTTTTTGAGGGCTGTGATTTTTATAAGTTGCTGTTTTTCATTTGGTTTAGTCCAACTGTAAATGCCATAACAGTTTATCATAAAATAAACCGCTTGCAAAATCATCATCGAATAGAGGTGGCATTGATAGAAAATGGCGAAGTATAACACGCAGTTAATCAGCCCCAGATAGAAGTTTATAACCCTCTCTATTGCGGCAAGATAAACAGCCAAAAGTCCTGTTATTACCCCAAACAACTCCAAATAACTGAGTTTGTAGTCAAAAATTGTTGCACAAATGTTGTTTATATCAAAGAAGTTCATTTTCAGGGTCAAATTTTGCTTATTGTTCTAATGCCTCAATATTCTTTTTACAAAGGGCAATTCCAGCAGCGGCACATCTTTTTTTACAATATAAGCAACAAACGGTACCAGCAGTGCCACACGCCAAACTATTGTGAGGAAAAGGTTAGGCATTTTTACACATAACATTAACAAACTCAATACAATAGCTACAAAGAAGTAAAGCCCAATTTTTTTCAGATTATACTTGATTGGATAATATTTTTGCCCCAAAAAATAACAGATAATCATTGTAATAAAAAAGGTTATCAGTGAAGAGAAAACACAAGCCCAGTAGCTGAATTTTGGGATAAATATTATGTTTAAAATCAACGAAAGAGCAAGCCCAATCAACGAAATCCATGTCCCCCACATTGTTTTATCAGTCAGTTTGTACCACAGTGAAAGGTTGTAATAAACCCCTTGAAAGAAGTAAGTTATTAATACAAAGGGAATTATGGCGATACCGACACGAAAATCGGTATCCAAAAGCAATTTCAAAGCGTCCAATCCTGCTATCAAAACGAGGTAAATCAGCATTGAGGTTATTACAAAATAAGTCATTGTTAATGAATGAGTTGATTTGCTGTCCTTATTCTCTTTTTTGGCAAAAATAAACGGTTCGTATGCAAATCGAAAGGCGTATTGAAACATCATCATCACCATTGCCACCTTGAAACAAGCCTGATAAACACCCAATTCACCCTGCCACACCTCTTTGGCATCAGGATGATAGACGTGTGGAAAAATCAAGCGGTCAACAGTCTGGTTCATTGTTCCTACGATGCCAAACAACAGTAGCGGTAAGGAATATCTCAGCATTGTTTTAAGTATCTTAAAATCGAATTTCCATTTAGCAGCAAAAATAAGCGGCAAAAGCACAACAAACCCTACAAAAGTGGATAAAAAATTGGAAATTATGATATATCTGACCTTATGTTCAGGGTTGAAAAACCACGAAATCAAATCGGGATTGTTATTATAAATCTTAGGGCATATTATAAGAAAAAACACATTAAACAAAACATTGCAAACAATCATTAATATCTTGATAGACATAAATTTGACAGGCTTATGCTTGAGTCTTAAATATGCAAATGGTATTGTAGAAAAGGCATCTATTGCCACTGTTACAGCCATTACCATTACGAGTTCCGAATAGTCGGGCAGCATCATCAGAACGGATATTTGAGGATAGAAAAAGGCAAAAACAATTACAAAGAGTATAGATGTAGAAGCTATGCTTGTGAGTGTGGTTGTATAAACTCTGTCTGCTGCCGTTTCGTTTGGCTGTGTGGTTGCAAAACGGAAGTAACCTGTTTCCATGCCGTAAGTTAATATCGTGATAATCAGAGCAATCCACGAATACAAAAGCCCTACTACTCCATATTCGCCTGTGGTAATGGTATAGGAATACAGCGGAACAAGCAACCAGTTGAGAAACCTGCCCAAGATAGAACTCACTCCGTAAATGGCGGTATCCTTTGCTAATGATTTTACTCCGTTAGACATTTATTTGCTTTTCTTTCAATGAAATCAACAATTAAAAATAACAATAATTGATACTCGTAAAATAGTTGGCAAAGGTAAATAAAAGTTTTGAAAAAACAAAGGCATATCTCTTCTGAGAAAATTACACAAAATTAATTCTTTTTTTGTGAATGCAAAGTTAAGGCAGTTTAGCGATGGCATAAATTTATGCCTGCACGTCTAAGCAATTCATTTAGAATTTTATTATTTGGTATAAGCGTTTAGGTCGCCCAAAAAAATGCTACCTTTGTAGCGTGAAAACAAGAGAAAAATTTACAGGAGTGAATTCAATAGAATTTTATAAACGCTTTCAAAGCGATGGGGATTGCTACAAATATATTGCCGACATAAAATGGGAAAACGGCTATGTTTGTAAAAGATGTAACAAATACAACATATTGTAATGGCAAAAAACCATATTCAAAACGTTGCAACAAATGCAAACACGATGAAAGTCCAACAGCATGTACAATGTTTGATAAGTGTAAATTTTCATTGTTGAT
>JAITNR010000079.1 GCA_031290375.1 Prevotellaceae bacterium
GTAATAATCGGTTAAATACACAAGAAAGTTTAAGAAATTTTTCCCTGATAAAGTCGGAAAAATTTGTCGCAATTCTTGAAAGAAATAATACTTCTTTCAGGGATTTTTTATTAATGAACAATGAATAATCTAAGAAAAGCAACAGCAGAGCACAGAAATCCCCGTATGGTGATTCATAAAAACGAATATATGAAACCTCTACGAGGTTTTTGGCAGAGAATTTAAGCATTTTTCTATTGATATTTATTCCCTGACGGGAAAAAGAACAGCACTGTTCTTAACTTGAGCCGGGACATTTATATAATTATTTATTAGTATTTATATTATTTATCAAAAATTTTAAAGTTTTATTCAAAATGCAGACAGTAAAATTGTTATTATTTCCGCTGCTTTTCGCAGCGATGGCGACGATGCCGAAAAGTGCAATGTCGCAGGTTACAATCGGAGCCGACCGCGACCCGCAGAGTTTTTCTGTGCTGGAACTTGTCAGCAACGGACAAATGGGCTTGCGGCTGCCGCAACTCAAAGAAAATCAGCGCAATGCTATTCAAACGCAGATAGAAGGTTCTGCTGCTGCCACAAAGGAATTGGCAAAAGGGCTGACTATCTACAACATTGACGCAAAATGCGTACAGTACTGGAACGGCGGCGAATGGATTCCCGCAGGCATCTGCGGAGTTGTAGTTCCTTCTATTGACTTTCCCGCCCCTGTTGATTGTACTCAACCTGTTCCGCCTGTTACTTTTATGGCTTACAACCTCGGTGCCGACCCTTCACTTGACACGCCCAAGAAACAGATGCAATACCTTGCAACCCACGCTTACGATCCACTTGACGCTACTGTTTACGGCGGTTTTTTTCAGTGGGGACGCGGTTACATAGAAGACCAAGCCTTGCCTGAGCAGCGGAAAGTCGGTTGGAAACACGCTGTACAACTTGATACCCTTCCCGACGGCACTATCACTGCTCGTAAACGCCGCTTGGGTGGACTTAACGGCGCAGTATCTCGTGCTAATGTTATTGCAGGTAATGGTTATGATTCTAACGGTCAGCCTAAATCCCCTAACAATGTCCTGTTTGTTACTGGTGAGTATGATTGGTCAAATGCCGCTGCAACAGACATATACAAACTTTGGGGTAACGGTGAGCTTGTTGGTTACATTTTTGCTACTCCTGCTTATGGTGCTGTTCCTGAAAACTCTGAAACTCCGACCAAGTATTACCAAGAGACAAAATGGGTTAATCCGCAGAACAATCCTTGTCCTTCCGGCTTTCGCGTTCCTACACAGGATGAATGGGAGCGTATTGGGGCTTATGATTGTGCCCCTAATTCTGCTGGCGGTAATTTTTCCACTTCTGTCAGTGGTAAAGTTCCTAATAATAATCCTAATTTGACTTGGGTGCCTGTTGCTTGCGGGGCTATTTCCGGCAACTGTAAAGCTGAAGTTTGGGCGATCAGTACCCGTTCGGGTTACGCTATTTATACGACAGCCGACTGGACAGCCAACAGTTCTTACACGACTGACCTCACTAATCCTCTCGCCAAAGAGCCTTTGCTTTTCTTGCCCGCAGCAGCCTTCCGCGACAGCAGCGGCGATATGGACGTCGTAGGCCGCTACGGCTACTACTGGAGCAGTACGGTTAACTCGGCGTACTCGCTCAGCCTGAACTTCAGCTCTGGGGTCTTCTATCCGAAGAACAACGACTACAGAGCGTACGGGTTTAGTTTGCGTTGTGTCGCAGAAAATTAATTGTCTGAACTGTGATTTTAATCATATTAAAATCACAGTTTAGACAGAAAGGAAAATCGGACAGCCTCAAAATGGGGTTGTCAGATTTTGTCATCATCACTTTTGACTATTAAGCCTAATTTTTATATAGACCATTTTGGTATAAGAAGATATTGTTTATTGTTTTTGCAAATTTAACTCATAAAAAAACAGTCTGTTTTTTATGAACAGACCGTTTTTCGCTATAAAAAACACAAAAAGTTCTACTCTTCTTCTTTCCTTGTTGCCTCGTACTCCTTTATGAGTTTATCCTGAACGTCCATAGGGCAAAGTTCGTAGGCGTTGAATTTCATCGAGAATGATGCTCTGCCACCCGAAAGCGAACTCAATGCGGTAGAATAACTCGAAAGTTCTTTCAAAGGCATCTTAGCTTTTAGATGCTCAAAACCCCTTTCGGAATGCATTCCCATCACTACACCACGTCTTCCTTGCAGGTCGCTCATTACATCGCCCATTCTGTCGCTTGGCACAAATACATCCACATCATAAATCGGCTCAAGCAATTTAGGTCCTGCCTCTTTGAACGCCTGAGCAAAAGCGTTTCTGCCAGCCAAGCGGAACGAAATTTCGTTTGAATCAACGGGGTGCATTTTCCCATCATAAACAATCACTCTAATGTCGCGTGCATACGAGCCTGTAAGTGGTCCCTGCTCTATTCTGTCCATAATCCCCTTGAGGATTGCAGGCATAAACCTTGTATCAATCGAGCCACCAACAATTGAGTTGATGAAAACGAGTTTTCCTCCCCATTCCAAAGGAATTTCCTGAGTGTCTCGTACCGAAACTTTATGTTCCTGTCCACCAAATTTATAGATGTCCTTAGGGGGTTCACCCTCAATAAACGGCTCTATAATCATGTGAACTTCACCGAACTGTCCTGCTCCGCCGGACTGTTTTTTGTGGCGATAGTCGGCTCTTGCAGCTTTGGTAATGGTTTCACGATAAGGAATTCTCGGCTCTTGGAACTCAATCATTATCTTATCATTTTTCTCAACTCTCCATTTGAGAGTTCTGAGGTGAAATTCGCCTTGTCCGTAAAGGATAGTTTGACGAAGTTCTTTCGACTGCTCAACAATCCAGGTCGGATCCTCAGCGTGCAATTTGCTGAGTACTTCGGACAGTTTCTCGTCCTCGCTCTCGTTTTGAGCCTTGATGGCACGGCGATATTTCGAAGAAGGATATTTAATTTCGGGATATTCCCAATCACAATCTTTTGAGTTGAGGGTATTGCCGGTACGAACATCTTTGAGTTTGACCGTAGCACCTATGTCTCCTGCAACAACCTGTTCTATTTTTGTACGTGTTTGCCCCTGAACGCAAAAAAGTTGGCTGATACGCTCTTTACTATCGTTGCGGCTGACGTTAGTTACATCATCACCCTCATTGATTTTGCCTGACAGCACTTTAAAATAAAGGACTTCTCCTATATGTGGCTCTATGCTTGTTTTGAATACAAAAAGACTTGTGGGAGCATTTACATCGGGCTTAACCTCAACATTGTTGGTTGTAACGGGATTTTTCATCTCCGTAGCAGACGCAGCAACATTACCCAAAAACTCCATTAAACGTCTAACACCCATAGACCTGCCTGCACAAACACACAAAACAGGGTACATTCCGCACGAAACCACGCCTTTATGAACGCCATCAAACATATCTTCCTGCGAGAGAGAACCATCTTCAAAAAATTTCTCCATCAGAGTTTCATCATTTTCGGCAGCCGCCTCAATCAAAGTGCTGTGCAGTTCTTCTGCCTTTGCCTTTTCTGAATCGGGAATATCAAGTTCTTCGGGTGCTCCACCTTCTGCCTTCCATTTGTACATCTTCATTTTCAACACATCAATAACAGCGTTAAACTCTGTACCGGCATTCAAAGGATACTGAATAAGTATTACTTTCGAGCCAAAACTCTCTTTCAACTGCTCAAGAGTCCTGTCAAAATCGGTTTTATCGGTATCAAGGTAATTTACGGCAAAAACAACAGGTTTTTGCAATTTTTCTGCGTTACGGAAATGGTTTTGCGTACCAACTTCAACTCCGTATTGAGCATTAACCAAAAGCACTGCCTGGTCAGTAACGGAGAGCGAAGTGATTGCGCCACCGATAAAATCGTCCGAACCGGGACAGTCGATGAGATTCAGTTTTTTGTTTGCCCATTCGGCATAAACAACGGTTGGCAAAACGGAGTAACCATATTCCTGCTCTACAGGAAAATAGTCTGAAACAGTGTTTTTGCCATCTACTGTTCCCTTACGTTTGATTGCTCCACTCTCGAAAAGCATCGCTTCTACAAGAGTGGTTTTCCCAGAGCCTGAACTGCCCAATAATGAGATATTTCTGACTTCAGAAGTCTGATAAACTTTCATAAAATATTAGGTATTAATTAGTTATAATTCTTTAGAAATTAGACAAAAATCTTCGCAAGGTAACATTTTTTTTTGATTTAAACAAGAGAAATTTTTCAGGCAATTGTCGGAGCTGTGCATTACCGCAGTGGGCTATGGCTTATCCGATTATGAAAATTACGCTTTTGAGGCGAAATAATGCCTCAAAAAAAGTTTTAGCCTTGCTATGCTTTTTTTTCATAACTTTGCTTTTCGTTGTTTGTGGGTGGTACGGTGTAAATTCCGAGAGGTTATTTTGCACTTGTACAATGGATTAGCCTGCTTATAATGTTTTCATACAATATCAATTAAATAAAAACAAAAGATGCAACCCACAAGAGAAGAGAAAATTCAGAGAATGTTGCAAAAGGAATTGAGTGAGATTTTTTTGCTCCATGCTCGCGAGCAGCAGGGAATTATGATTTCAGTGAGTGATATTCGTATCACTGCTGATTTGAGTCAGGCAAAGGTTTATCTCAGTATTTTTCCGAAAGAAAAAGCACAGGATGTTTTTTCTGTAATCAACATTGACACAAAAACTTTCAGGTTTGAGTTGGGCAGGCGAATACGCCATCAACTCAGAGTAGTGCCTGAATTGCAGTTTATTTTGGACAATTCGCTTGATTATTTGGAAAAAATTGATGAATTGCTGAAAAAATAAATTATGTTTAAAAATAGCCTGAGTGATTTAAGGTTTGTATTTTTTGTTGCTTTTCGCTATCTTTTCTCGCAAAAAAAGCAGAACGCGATAAATCTGATCAGCATTATTTCGGTGTTTGGTGTGGTGGTTTCTACTGCTGCTCTTGTGTGTGTGTTGTCCGTATTCAATGGTTTTTCGGATATGTTTGAAAAGTCCATTGGAGACATTGCCCCCGAACTGCAAATCACTGCAAAACAAGGCAAAACTTTTGATTTTCCCAAGATAGAGGAGAAAATTGCTGAAATTAAGAATATTGCAGTGGTTTCGCAGGTAATTCAGGACAATGCACTGATTGACTACAACGGTAGTCAAACCCCGATTATACTGAAAGGAGTGGATAAAAACTACAAACGGATTATTAACGCAGACTCTCTGATGATTTCTGGCAACTATCGGCTCTACGACTTTGAGTTTGATGTGTCGGTGGTAGGTTACGGCTTGGCGTACAGCCTCAATTTGGGTGTGGATTACGTTACTCCGCTCTCCATTTATGCTCCACGCAGAGAGGGCAAAATCAACATCGCCCGTCCTGATGCGGCTTTTAAAAGGGGAGAACTGCTTGTTTCGGGGCTTTTTGCTTCATTACAGACCGAATTTGATGACAAAATGATTATTGCTCCTATCGAATTTGTGAAAAATCTTTACGACTATGATTCGGTAACAGTGTCGGCGGTAGAACTCAAATTGAAAGATATAAAACACTTGAAATTGACCGAAAATCAATTATATAAATCGTTGGGAAAGGAATTTTTGGTGCAAAATCGACACGAACAGCAAAAAGACTATTTTAACATTATTAGAATTGAACGGCTGATAATTTTTATCATTCTGGCTTTCATACTTTTTATTGCGATTTGCAATATAATCAGTTCGTTATCAATAATTTTAATAGAAAAGAAGGACGATATTCAGATATTCAAAAATATTGGTGCCAACTCCAGACGTATCAGACAGATATTTATTGTTGAGGGGTGGCTGATGTCAATTATTGGGGCAGTGGTCGGAGTAATTTTAGGACTGATGACCTGTTTTTTACAATACAAATTCGGATTTATCAAAATGGGAGACGCTTCATCTGTGGAGAATTATCCTGTTGTGATACAGTTTATTGACATCTTTGCCGTTTTTCTTACCGTTTTAGTAATAGGTTTTTTAGCTGCGTTCTACCCTGTCAAGTATTTTTTAAGGGAAAAAGAAAGATCTTCTGATATTTTTGATTTGAAATAAACTATAGAAAAACGTATTACTGCTTTACAGCTACTAATCTTCTCCCGCCAGCAAAGCACAGCCCCATGCGGGAAAATATTCGCTGTTTTCGGGTAAAACCAATTCATTGTCAGACAGGTGCAGAATTTCTTTAAAGGCATCTCTAAGAGCAGGGATAAAGGTCAGAGGTCCGCCTGTACAAAGCAGTTTCGGTTGTATCTGATGTCCGCGTACAAGCGTGGTAACTGCCTGTAGAGCAACGGTATGCAATATCGACATCGCCACGTCTGGTATGGGAACGTTGCCAGAAATAAGGTTCTGCACATCCGTTTTGGCAAACACGCCACAACGCGAGGCAACGGGGTACTTCTTCTTGTATTCAAGGGCTTTGTTGCTCAAGTCGCTAACTGTAATATTCATTAAATCAGCCATTTGGTCGATGAATGCACCCGTCCCGCCTGCACACGAACCATTCATACGGATATCGGGTTGCTTGCCATCCTCAAAAAAGACTATTTTGGCATCTTCGCCGCCCAAATCCATCAAAGTATGTGTGTCCGGGTAAATTTGACGGATAACGGCAATAGCTGCTATAACTTCCTGAACAAATTCAAATCCGGCACGTTCTGCTACGCCCATTCCTGCCGAACCTGTGATATTAATACGGAATTTGGCTTCGGGGAAAATCTTGCCAATTCGGTCGATTTCCTGCGAAAGCATACCCTTCACATCTGCTTTGTGCCGCACATAAGCTTTGTGAACAACGCTGTTTGCGCCGTCCAACACTAACATTTTCAGGGTGGTAGAACCAATGTCCATGCCTATTTTATATGTTTTGTCTGCCATTTTATTTTTCAAAATGATAATTCACAATGTTGCAAAGTCATTGGGGCTAATTGCCTGCAACACAAAACTGATGACACAGTGTTTGTATTGCTGTACAAATGCTTGATTCACTGCTTGGAATGTCGTAATATGCGTAATTCCCTAAGCCAAGTCTAATTTTTCGCCGAAACACAAATCGCCGGCATCACCGATTCCCGGCACTATATAGGCGTGTTCGTTAAGATGCTCATCAACTGCGGCTGTCCAGATAATGGTATTTTCAGGCAGTTTCCCAGCAAGATAATTCAACGCTTGAGTAGAGGCGATAATGCTTACAACGTGCAGATTGTCAGGCATTCCATGTGAAAGCAATGCCTTGTAGGACATCTCCATAGAACCGCCTGTGGCAAGCATAGGGTCGCATATAATCAGTGTTTTACCATTTAGATTCGGAGCAGAAATATATTCCACGTGAATGTCAAAATTGGTTGCATCGCAATATTTTCTATAAGCCGAAACAAAGGCATTTTCGGCGTGGTCGAACATTGAGAGAAAGCCGTAATGTAAAGGCAAGCCTGCACGCAGGATTGAGGCAACAACCAATTTTTCCTCTATCACATTAACGCTGGCAAAACCAAGTGGTGTTTTTACATCTGTTTGCCTGTATTTTAACACTTTACTTAATTCCAAAGCCATTATTTTCCCAACTCTCTCAATATTTCGGCGAAACCTGAGTGCATCATTTTGAATACTCTCATCGCGAATTTCACTGATGAAATTATTCAAAAGCGAATTTTCCAAACTTAAATTATTAATTTTCATATTTTTCGTAGTTAGTTATCGGACTAAACCCATAACTCGCCTAATAACAGGCAGTTAGTAATTGAACATGTTGCTTTCACCTGTTTGCTTTCTCAAAAAAGCCCGAAAAAAATTTCGAGCCCCACAAAATGAAAAAAAAATTACAATTAATTACAAAAACATTATTTGATTTCGGCATTTGCCCTGTCAATATACTTGTCAATATCCATTGCCTCTCGACTTGCAAAATATTTATCCTTGATTGTCTGATAAAGTTCTACAGCCTTTCCGGGATTTTTTAATTCGTAGAGATAAATGTCGGCGGCTTTTTTCAAAAATATTGGTGCAGTAGCCTCATTGTCATAACTTGCAGCTTTTTCAAAATGAACAACTGCCTGTTGCAAATCTTTCAACTCCACGTAACAATCACCTGCAAGTCCCTCAACCACAGGCGTAAACACAATCGACTTCTTGTTCACCTTCCCTGCATAATCAATGGCTTGTTCATATTGCCCAAGATGAAAACAACACGCGGCGGCACCTATGGCAGCTTCGTTTTTGGCTTTTGTAATGCTGTAAGTATCAACTATTTCGGCGAACCCTGCGTTTATTCCATCTCCGTTAAGAGCCAAAGCAAACGAATCCCTCGCGAGATTTTGCTCGCACCAAACCAGTTTTTCTGATGCCTCAACATTTTTGGGGTTCAGATAATAGTTTTTACCAAAAATTATCACAAGCACCACCAAAACAACAGCCAGCAAGACGTAATAAACCACTTTTTGATTTTCTTCAAAAAATCTTTCTGTTTTTGAAATAAATTCGCCTACGTTAGCCTCAGCGTTATCTACATTAGTTTTTCTCTTCATATTTCTATTTATTTTTTACGAATAGATTAAAATTTTTCGGACTGCAAAGTTACAATTATTTTTTGAATTTATTTTCATTTTGACAAACTTTTTTAATATTAATGTTACGTGGCAGCGCAGGCGCGGAAATGGCACATGTGTGTTGAGCTGTCATGGGGTACAAAATTGTTAAAAAATAACGCTGCAAAAGAAGTTGCAGCCGAAAATTCATTAGTTGCACCCCAAATGTAACCAATTGAGTTTTATATTTCGGTTTTTTATGTAACTTTGCACGAATAAATATATTTTTTGGTTATGAAAAAATCATTTCTATTATTTTTATCGCTATTTTTATGGTGTTGCTCTACTCCAAGAGTTGTTGGTCCTTACAGAGTAGTTAAGGCGAAAACCACAAAGGAGGTAAAAACAAACCAAACGGCTCAGCCAGCCCAAACGGCTCAAATGGCACAACCCGTTCAACAGGTTCAAGTGCCTAACCCACAGGAAGATATTGTCAACAAAACGAACGTAAGAGAGGAAACTTTCAGTATGGTAACAATTTCTGATGTGTCTAAACTCAAAACTTACAGCGTGGTAGTGGGCAGTTTTTCCAACGGGAGTAATGCCAAAAACCTGAAAAGCAGATTAGAGCCTGCATACACACCGATTATTGTAATAAACTCAAGTGGAATGTACAGAGTTTTGTTGGTTTCGTGCGACACCTATGAAGAAGCAAAGAAAAAAGTAGCCGAAATTACTTATCAATTCTCTGATGCGTGGATTTTGCTCCAAAAAAGATAATAAAATTTATTGTTAATCAAAAAAAATATATTACCTTTGCACCTGCTTTTCGAGAAAAGGCAATATTAGGTATTAATTAAATTTTTTTTAAGAAAAATGGCAACAAAAATTAGATTACAAAGACACGGAAAAAAGGGGTATGCCTACTACCACATTGTTGTAGCCGACTCGCGTGCTCCGCGTGACGGAAGGTTTATCGAAAGATTGGGTTCATATAATCCTAACACAAACCCCGCTACCATAGACTTGAACTTCGAGCGTTCGCTCTATTGGCTACAGACTGGGGCACAGCCTACCGATACAACCAAAAATATTCTTTCCGCCGAAGGTGTATATTTGAAAAAACACTTGCTCGGTGGTGTAAAAAAAGGTGCTTTTGACGAGGCTACAGCAGAGAATAAATTCAATGCGTGGAAATCTGAAAAAGAAAAAAATCTGAGCACATTTGTGGAGAAAACTTTAGCCGAAAAGGCAGCAGAATACAAACGCCGCTTGGATAGTGAGGTAGAAAAGAACAAGGCGAAAGCCGCAGAGTTGGCAAGAAAAAAACTTGATGCAATGAAAGCAGAAGAAGCAGCCATCAGAGCGGAAGCTGCTGCTGCAAAGGCAGAAGAGGTTGCTGTAGCAGAAGAACCTGTTGCAACGCAAGAGCCCGAAGCTGATGAGACAACAGCCGTTGTTCAAACAGAAGAAAACACGGAAGAGCAAATTTAGTTCATTGAGGCACGTTACTCATCGAAGGCGGATAAAGTTTCTTTAATTTGATTGGATGTCTTCTGTGGCGAAACGCAGTTTTACTTTCGCGCTTTGACAGTGCGGCAGATTGATATAAAAAAAACACCATACAATTGGTGTTTTTTTTGTTTTCAAACCAAAATCAAGTACTGACATTAACGTACAATCAGGGACGATGTTTGCACGGGTCGTCCGCTTATTACCAAACGAATAGAATATATGCCAGCCATCAAACCGCTTAACGGTATCTGCGCTGTTGGACTACTGCTCGAAACTGTACGCTGCAAACCGTAATCATTCCATAATTCCAGTACATAAGCACCTTGATAAGGCTGTTTGGTAGCGGCTGCCGAACTTAATGTATTGAATGTGTCGTCATAATCGGCTGATGAACTTTCTATCACTTCCTCAAATACCGAAACATTAACACTGCCGAAGATGGGTTGGCATAGACCAAAAAAATATCAGGACTAACGAAACTGTAATTAGCCGAACCGGAATACAGGGCACCACAAGCAAGACAATTATATCCTGCCGTAAATGTTACTGTGCCTTGAGAAACTGCCTTAAATGAAAAATCTGTTATCTGCTGCTGTTTTAAGATAGTTGAATTTGCTGAATTTTTTGCTGCTCAATGAAATAACAGGTCAGGATAAAGCGATTGTTTGCATTTTGCAAAAAACTACAATTTATTACCTTAAAAGTATAATTCATGCCTACAAGTCCTTGAGACATAGGGAAAGGTGCTCCTCAGTACATTTTTACATTTGGAATTTCATGATTTATTGCCTCAACTGTTTTTTCTACTTTAACCGATGTTCCATTCAATGAAATTGTTGCTTTAAAGTAGGAAAAGTTTCGAATGCATTTTTTCTTCAAAAAAATGAGATGACACTTGTGCATTTATCGTTAAAGCACTCAATGCCAATGATAATAAAAATAACATTTTTTTCATAATCAATTTATTTTATACGTTTATAAATATACATATATACAGGAAGTACATATAATGGACCACGAACGTTACTCAATGTAAGATTGTCATTATCAATACTATAATTGCAAATCCAATTCTCCCCGTATAAAGATTTAGCATTTACTTGATATACACCTTCTTCATATCCAGAAATGCCTGTACACGGATTATATCCTTGAAATTCACCATTTGGAAGAAATTTTATGTATAAACTCGTATCAGCCTTGCTCATGTTATCGTTTGTACCCAATTCTACTAATTTCCAATTTCCAAGAATTGCTTTTTTTATAAGCGTTTTCTCACACTCCATTATTCCTACTGCTGCAAAAAGAGGCAGTGTCCATCTTTTATTGATATATTTTGTAAGTTGCTGAAAATTAATATTTTACCAAAATATAAAAAAAACATATCTTCCTGTTAATCAGTGTTTTAGAATGACATATCAATAAAACAGGGTCACCATCCAAAGTTATAACATTAAATAAATACTTTGTTTCTCAAAAGTGAATAATTTTAATTCAGAAATGAATAATTTGAGAAAAATATATTACCTTTGCGATTCAAAAAAACTTTAAATTTTTTTTATTATGAATGTCGGTTATAAAATAAAAAAATTAAGAGATGAAAAATCAATGTCTCAACATCAATTGGCTGAAAAACTCGGCATTTATCAAAGCAAACTTCACCGCATTGAAAGCGGTTTTTCGCGAGGAATCGACTTTTTGTTAACGTGTGAAATCAGCAAAATTTTTGAAAAAAGTTTTGAATACTTTATTGACGACAACAATGTTGTCGATAATATCAACGAAAATAAAGGACAAATGCAAGTTAGTTGCGAGCATTGTACCATAAACAACGACTATAAAACCATTATAGACGAATTGAAATCTGCATACGACAAAATGCTTTCTATCAAAGACGAACAAATGTCATGCTAAAAAGTTTGTTGGAAAAGAAATGGTGTCATGCCAATTTTGAAATAACGGAAAATATAATTACGCTGTTTTTTGTATTACGCAAGTGATTGTCGGGCTTCCCGTAGGTATAAGGAGAAATTTTTGCTACACAATAAAACAAAAGTATGATAAACATGGAATCTACAAAAGTTTATAATGGATATGTGTCTTATTATAATACAAATAAGCATTTTGGCTTTATTGAATGTGAAGACGGAAATTCTTATTACTTTTTTCTTGATGCTAAAGACCTGAAACGAAAAAATAGAGAATTGTATAAGATGGGACTATCTATATTGAAAAAAAAAATTTATACGGGTGATGAAGTTAATTTTAAATTGAAAAATTCAAACGATAAAATTGAAGCATATGACATGGAATTTGTCGGAAATTACAGAAGACAATTATTGATAGATGAAGCAGTAGAAAAACAAACTTTATTGGGCTATTTGAAACAAATTGAAGGCAATTTTTTTGTAAAGCATATATCAACTTATGTTTTTGTTCCATTAAAAATATCTGTTTATGAAATAGATATTGATTCTGTTTATACACAAAGGCTGAATCAACTTGTTAAATTCAAATTAGAACAGAAAAAACATATAGACAAATTATCTGCCATTCTTGTAGATAGAAAATTTAGTGATAGTTGGGAAAAAGTAAAAGAAGCCTTCGATACACAAGAAAATATAATGGGCTATATCAAACGTAGAACTAATGGTGGTATGATTGTTGATGTTTTCGGAATAGAAGCATTCTTGCCCGGCTCGCAAATTGATGTAAAACCTGTTCGCGATTATGATGACTTTATTGGCAAAACAATGGAATTTAAAATTGTGCAGTTTTATGAGAAATCAGGAAACATCGTAGTTTCTCATAAAGAAATTATTGCACCTCAACTTGAAGAGCAAAGGGAACAAATTGTATCTCAACTTGAAAAAGGACAAGTATTAGAAGGTATAGTTAAAAATATTACAAATTATGGGGTCTTTATGGATTTAGGTGGAATAGACGGTTTAATACACATTTCCGATTTATCTTGGGAAAGGGTAACTCTCCCAAAAGAAATTGTAACATTAGAGCAAAGACTGAAAGTTGTAGTTCTTGACTTTGATGTTGAAAAGAAACGCATTTCATTAGGACTAAAACAGTTGTATACACCAATTAAATTAATAACTGGATAATTGAATAATTGATTACGTTAGTCGTATTGCATATTCAATTTATTCAGTTACTCAATTATAATGAACAAACAGCAAAATATCGAATTTCAGGAAGGTAAAATTTTATATTTCAATAAACCTCTCAATTGGACTTCGTTTGATTTAGTGAATCGTGTAAGAAACATTATAAGCAAACATACAGGACAAAAAATCAAAGTAGGACATGCAGGCACACTCGACCCACTGGCAAGCGGAGTTATGATACTGTGCACGGGAAAGGCAACAAAAAAAATTGAAGATATGCAGTATCTGACAAAAGAGTATGTAGCCACGCTAAAGCTCGGAGAAACAACACCATCGTTCGATTTGGAGCATCCTGTGGATTTTGTATATCCTACAGAACACATTAACAGGGAATTGATTGACAGTATTATACCGCAGTTTATAGGTGAAATATGGCAGCGTCCACCTGTCTATTCCGCAGTTAAAATAGATGGAAAACGTGCCTACAGCTACGCTCGACAAGGCAAAGAAGTAGATATACAGCCAAAACTGCTTGTTATTGACCAAATTGAAGTTTTGAATTTTGAAAAGCCCTTTCTGACACTCAAAACAGTGTGCAGCAAAGGTACTTACATACGAGCCTTAGCCCGCGACATCGGCATTGCACTGGGCAGCGGAGCACACCTGACAGCATTACAGCGCACAAGAACAGGAAATATAAAACTTGACGACTGCATCACAATTGAAGAATTTATCAAAATATTGAATAATCGAATAATTGAATAATTGAATAACTGAATACGTTAATTGTATTGATTCAGTTACTCAGTTATTCAATATTTCTATATTTTAATAGATTTATTCGATTTGTTTAATACAAACTTATTTCCTACCTTTGCAGAAATTTATTAATCCCAAAAGTATAACAGTATGAAAGAATTAAAAGAATTGAACGGAACAAAGACAGAAAAAAACTTGCAGGAAGCATTTGCAGGTGAATCCATGGCAAGAAACAAGTACACCTATTATGCTGCCAAAGCAAGAAAAGAAGGTTATGAACAGATTGCAAACCTCTTTGAAGAAACGGCTTCAAACGAAAAAGAACATGCAAAAATGTGGTTCAAACTGCTGCACGGCGGCGAAATTGCAGATACAGCAACCAATCTGGTAGATGCCGCAAACGGCGAAAACTACGAATGGACCGACATGTACGACCGTATGGCAAAGGAAGCACGCGAAGAAGGCTTTGCAAGAATTGCATTTTTGTTTGACGGCGTTGCCAAAGTGGAAAAAGAACACGAAGAACGTTATCTTAAACTTCTGAAAAATGTTCAGGACAAACTTGTCTTTTCAAAAGATGGCGATGCTGTATGGCAATGTATCAACTGCGGACATATCGTTATCGGCAAAAATGCTCCTGAAATGTGCCCTGTTTGCTCTCATCCGAAGGCATATTTCCAAATCAAACCGGAAAATTATTAATGGATAATGAATAGTGAATAATAAATGCGTTCTTATATGAAAGTATTTATTATTCATTATTCATTAATAATTATTTCCCTCTTCCCTATTCAATTGGAGTGGTCTGTGGATTGCTTCACTCGCAATGACGAAAAGGTATGTCTGAGTAATGAATAATGAGTAATAAATACTTTCATATAAGGACGCATTTATTGTTAATTGTTCATCAAATAAATTGTTCGTTGTTCATTAATAATTTTATATCTTTGCATAATATAATTATTTTTTATGCTTGATAGGTTGTTTTTTGTCGTGATTTGTTTGCTTCTATTTGCCTGTAAAAACGATGAATACAGGCGAAATGAACTTGACGATGTTGAGCGGATTTTTCAGCGCGGCGAGTTGCGGGTGATTACCATAGAAAGTGCCGTAAGTTACTACACTTCAAACGGCGACCAGATGGGCTTCGATTACGATTTGGCACAAAACTTTGCCGACTATTTGGGGCTACCCCTGAAAGTGATAATAGCCACATCAACCGAAGAATTAAAGCAGCTTCTGCTTAATGGTGAAGCTGATTTTGCCGCATACAGAATGCCTCACACAAAAGAAAACAGCGAACTTTTTAATATCACAGACGTGATTTTTCTCTCCCAAATGGTGCTTGTTCAGCCAAAAGACAATGAAAGTAAAATTGAAAATATCACCCAACTGATTGACAAGGAAGTATTTGTAAAAAAAAAATCGAAATATTATAATCAACTTGTGAAAGTGAACGAATATATAGGTGGCGGACTTGAAATTCGTTTTGCCCCTGACAGTCTGAATATTGATAAGGTAATGTATGAAGTTTCAATGCACAATATTCCACTCACCATAGCCGATGATGACGTTGCAGAATTAGGGAAAATGTATTTTAAAAATCTTGATATTTCTGTGCCCGTAAGCCTGCCGCAACAAAAGGCGTGGATTGTCAGAAAAAACGCTCCTGCCCTTACAGACACGATAAATGCGTGGTTTAGCGAAATTGAAAAAACACGACTTTACAAGAAAATGAAAAGTCGTTATTTGGCTAAAAACAGTTATTATGACAATCTTCAAATTCCTGTATCCAAAGGTTCTGTTTCACCTTACGACAAGTATTTTAAGGAATACGCTCATTTGACAGGTTGGGATTGGCGTTTGTTGGCAGCGGTAGGCTGGAACGAGTCGCACTTCAACTTTGAAGTTGTGTCGGCAAGGGGGGCAATGGGCGTAATGCAACTGATGCCACGAACAGCAATGAAATTCGGACTTAACGACTCAACTTTTTTCCTGCCCAAAAACAACATAAATGCAGGAGCAAAGCTGATAGCTTCACTGAACAGGATGTTCTCTTTTGTGAAAAATACTGAAGAGCGGACAAAATTTGTGTTGGCAGCATACAATGCCGGACATGCACACATTTTTGATGCTATTGCTTTGGCTAAAAAATACGGCACAAACCCGCAAATCTGGGAAGATAACGTAGAAAAATACCTGATACTCAAAAGCGAACATCACTATTACAACGATGATGTCTGCAAACTCGGTTACTTTAATGCCTATTACACAGTTCGCTTTGTGAGTGATGTATTAAGAACTTATAAGGAATATTCAGTTACAGGCAAATAACCGAATAATTGAATAACTGAATGATTGAATATACAATACAACTAACGTAATCAGTTATGCAGTTATTTAATTATTTGCTTGCTATTTCAAAAATTTTATGTAAGTTTGCATTATCAAAAAAAAAACTCAAAATTTATGTCAAAGCGTAATGTTGTTCTGTTTGTCTATCTTATGATGTTCTGTGGAACTGTTTTTCTGATTTTTCAGATGTTTCCCCGCAAGGCTCAATTTGATATGCAATACGAGTTGGGCAAACCTTGGAATAACGTTTTGCTCACCGCTCCGTTCAATTTCCCCGTTTACAAGACGGAGACGGAGTTGAAAATGGAAAATGACAGCATAAACAGACATTACGCGCCCTATTTTACCATTTCAAAAAGCAAAATGAATTCGGAATTGGAAAAATTTTATACAGACAAGAGCATCCCAGACTCAAGTGCTGTTCGTTATTTTGTTCAAAAAGCACTGCAAAATGTTTACAGTCACTGCATTATGAACAACAAAACGTATGAAGAATTACAACAAAAAAATATTACCGAAATTTTTCTCTCCGACTCTACCAACATTTGGCGAAAAACACTGTTGAAAAATGTTTATACAATCCGTTCTGCTTACGATTTTATCTGCAAACATGCTCCCGTGTCGGAAGAAGATATGCATTCATATAACATCAATCGATTTTTGGTTGATAATCTGATATTTGACAAAACCAAATCGAATTTGGCGTTGCAGGACTTGCAAAAAAACATTTCTACCAACAAAGGTATGGTACAGGCAGGCGAAAGGATAATCGACAGAGGCGAAATTGTTAGATATGAGCAATTTCAGATTTTAAATTCGCTGAAAAAAGAGTTTCAGGAACATACTCCGCAGAAAAGCAGCACTTGGGTGATTATCGGGCAAATCCTGATGATAGCCACGCTGCTGTTTCTTTTTGTGCTTTATTTGATGCTTTTCCGCCCTGAATTTATTTCGGTGAAAAATATGTTTTTCATAATAGTAATGATTTTGATTATTATTGGAAGTGCCTCGTTAATAATGAATTATATGCCGTTATTGGTAAACATTGTACCGTTTGCACTTATGGCTATCATCATCAGGATATTTTTTGACAGCCGAACAGCACTTTTTATCCACAACATCACTGTGATGATTGTGTCGCTTTTTGTGCCGATGCCGTTTATGTTTCTACTGCTTCATATTTCGGCAGGTATGGTAGCAATTTCATCACTCAAACAACTAACCCACAGGGCACAACTTGTAGCAGGGGCAATCTTTATTTTTTTAATTTACACCATCGTTTATACTGCCTTTGTTTTCACAGAAGCAGGTTCGCTATCGGCAATCAAGTTGGAGGCTTATGCAATTTTTGCAAGTAATGCCCTACTTCTGCTCTTTGCTTATATTTTAATATATATATTTGAGAAAATTTTTGGTTATTTGTCGGACGTAACTTTGGTAGAATTGTCAAATATTGATAATAAACTGCTTATGGAATTTTCCATGAAAGCACCCGGCTCTTTTCAGCACGCAATACAGGTGTCTTCGCTGGCTGTTGCGGCAGCATCAAAAATCAATGCCAATACGCTTTTGGCACGAACAGGAGCCTTATATCACGATATAGGCAAAATGCAAAATCCGATGTGTTTTATAGAAAATCAAACAGCAGGATTTAATCCGTTGAATAACAAGCCATACGAAGAGGCAGCACAGATTATTATAAATCACGTTGCAGATGGTGTGAAAGTTGCCGAGCAGGCGGGGCTACCGTCTCAGGTAATTGCGTTTATCAAGACGCATCACGCCAAAAGCCTTACTCGATACTTTTACAATTCGGCTCAAAACGCCTCGCCCAACAAAGAGATTGACAAGAGCAAATTTACCTATCCCGGACAACTGCCCGAAACCAAAGAAGAGGCAATTGTAATGATGTCCGACAGCGTTGAGGCAGCATCAAGGACACTGAAAGAGTTCAACGAAGAGTCGATTGGCAACCTTGTGGAAAACATTATCAATGCCCAGATTGCTGACAAAGCTCTGCAAAATTGCAAAATCACTTTTCGTCAGGTCGAAATTGTCAAAAACTCACTAAAAAACAGCCTCTTAAATATCTACCACGAAAGAATTTCTTACCCGGAATTGAATAATTGAATATACAATACAACTAACGTAATCAATTATTCAGTTATTCTATTATTCTTCACAGATTTTCATGTATTTTCTCCAACCCTAATTCAGCCGCAATTCATTCAGGGAGAAAAATATTAAAATGGGCATCCCTGAAAATAAAACAGATAAATAATTAGGAAAAATAAATATTTCCGGCTAAATTTGTAGCCGGAACACCAAGGATGGGCTTCAGCTCCTAAGTTATTGAGGCTGAGTTTTTAGTTACAGTGTTCTTTCATTTTAAAAAATTAAGCCGCAAGGAAGTTGTGATAACTATGCCTTGCGGCTATTTTTTTGACCATATCTATCGTTCCTTTGGTCGCATTTCTGATTTTTTCAATCCCTGAATCGCTGTAATTCAGGAAGAAGCGACAGGAAAGACGATCTCCTTAAAGAAAAAGTCCTCTTTGTTATCTTCCCTTAAAAACTTCCGAAAGTCCCTGACCAAAGAATACAGGGATGATTGGGTATATCCATATTGTTTGGCAACTTCTTGGGCTGTGCGTTTTTCATTGAAAAAAGCACGAAGGGCATCATACCGTTTTTTGTTGATGATTTCCACTGTTTTAAAATATTCTTCCGGCTTCATATTAGGGCTATTTAAATACATGAAAAATATTTTACAAAGATATAACTATTTTATGAAAAACCAAATAAAAAGCCAAAATACTTGTAAAATAAAGTGATTGGATATTTTCTTCCAACTATAATTTGAATTTTATCAACCAAAAATATTTACAAAATGTATCTATATAACCCTAATTTAATGGAATATATTCAAGCGAAAAATATATAAATAGCTGATGTGTAAATATTTAACGAAAATCAGACGGGAGGTGATATTAGGGGACTAATTAAACATGAAAATCTGTGATCATTACCCATTGCTTTTGCATAACTCGTTCCTACGGATTACTCTTAAACGTTCAAACGATAAGGAGAATTGTATTCTCCCGCTCTCACTACTTATAAAGATTTTTAATTTGCTGATTTTTCATTTCTTTTGTTTATCGGCACGGATAATATATTCTGCCATTAGACCCATCGTGGGATACAATTCCATTCATCGGCTACGCCTTACCATATCCGCTACGACTGATACTCTTTCTTGGTACTAATTCAATCATTTCTTTTTTTTACAATACTTCTGTTTTTAACGTCTTCCTTTACTTTTCGGAATTATATCCTAAACTGATACAATACCCTTATTCTGAAGAAAATATTCGAGATTTTTATAATTATACATTTTTGCATAATCAATAGCTTTTAATCCTTCTTTATTTTTCAAATTTATATCAATTCCTCTTTTAACTAAATAATATACAATTGGAGCTCGGTTCCAAGCTGTAGCAACATGTAATAAACTCTCGGAATCACATATGGTACTTGTATTTGCCCCATATGAAATTAATAAGTAAAATAAATAATAGTTACCTTGACAAATCGCATAATAAATAGGTGAAAATCCATGATTATCAATAGAATTAACATCAGCATCTATAAGTAACAAGAATTCGATACATCTAATTTTACCTTCTTGAGAAGCCCAAAGTAGAGGAGTATTACCACTATTATCCTTCATATCAATTGAAGAATATTTGTTAATGAATATTTTCAGCAAATCAATATTTCCTTGAGCAGCAGATGCATGTAAAATTGTGAATCCATTTCTATTAAATAATTCAGCATTATTATTTAGTAGAAATTTAATAATTCGCTTCTCATTAAATTGTATTGCAAATTCAAGTGGAGACACACTCTCTGTATTCTTTGCATTAATATCAATCCCCATTTTAATTAGTTGTTTGCAGGCTAAATAATTTCCATTTATAACAGCCCAATGTAATAAATTATTTCCTTCTGAATCAACAAAATTATTTATATCAACAATTTTATCTAAAGTTAAATTTAATTTATCAATTGAACGTTTTTCAACTTGTTTTTTAGCATTTTCAAATTTAGTCATATTATTATTTACCTTTTGGGAAATTATAGTGATCATGATTTAAAGGATTACCATTTCCATCTCCTGGATGATAATGAGGTTTATTTCCTTTATAGTGAAGTACTGGTTCTCCTTTTCCTGCTCTCTTTGCTGCCTCATAAGCTTGCTTTTTACTTGAAAAATATTTACGTTTTCCAATAGGGTGTGGCGACCTTGGCTTTTTACCATTTTTGGGCGGACATGTTTTCGCTAATCCAAACTCATCAATCCAAGTATTCGGATCATGCACATACCCGTATAGTTTTACTCCGCCTTCCAAGCCAATCGGATCCTGACAAATATAGACCCCTGTATCCGCATCATAATACCGAAACCGATTATAAAACAGCCCCGTCTCAGAATCCTCATACTGCCCCTGATACCGGAACGGACAATCCGTCTTGAACTCCCCCTGGAAGTTCCTGACTTTCCCGTAGCTGTTCAGTTCGCAAGTCCAGACCGCTTCCCCGTCTTCTCGGTACATCGCTTCCGGCGTGCCGAGGTAATTCGTGACGATAGACAACTGCTGTTTTTCGGTTATCCGGGCTACAGGTACAAACGTCCCTTCTTCAAACACCCAGGTAACCAAAGGCTGCTTGTCCTCCCGAAAGAACTCACCCCGCTCCTTCTCGTAATCCCGCCAATACTGCGTTTTCTGTTCGTGCAGCGGAACGTTGCCGTCCCATGTCCAGCGGGTAATGATGTTGCGGAAACGTTTTGATATCCGCCTTCCCAAGGCATCGTATTTAAACGATACTTCAGCACTGTCGGGCCGTTTCACTTTCGCCAACATCCCCGCTTCGTTCCACTCGTAACGCCAGGTCGCACCGTAGGCACTTATTATCCACCTTTTTTTTCGCCAAAGGCGGAAT
>JAITNR010000020.1 GCA_031290375.1 Prevotellaceae bacterium
AAGACACACAAACAATATATCAAGCAATGAAAAAACGCCGAAGTTTAGTGCCTTATCAATTACTCGAAAATTAAAAAATGTAGTGGCTCGCTGTTTTGGTAAGTCATTGAATGATATTGCTTTGTGATTTTTGACCGTAGAAGTCAGGATTGAAAATATTACAAGTTATTTATTTTTTGTGCCTGAACAATTCTATCATAAACAAGATACGAAAAGTTTAAATCGGCTTTTTCATCGTAAAAAGTTTCCGATTTGTCGGTCAGTTGCCACTTTTTTGTGTCAATTTCAGGGAAAAACGTGTCCCCCTCAAAAGCCTTATAAACTTTTGTCAGATAGAGCCTGTCTGCCAAATCCATCGACTGTCTGTAGATTGACGCTCCGCCGATGATAAACACTTCTCTGTCGTTTTTGCAAAGTTCAAAGGCATGCTGCAACAAATTAACCACCTCCGCTCCATCAATTAGAGTCAAACTCTCGGAAATCACAATGTTACGGCGATTTTTCAAAGGACGAAAGGGCAGGGAAAAATAAGTCTTCCTGCCCATTATAACGGTGTTATTCTCAGTCAGTTGCTTAAACCGCCTTAAATCTTCCGAAATGTGCCACAAAAGCGAATTGTTTTTGCCTATGATACCGTTCTCAGCTACGGCTACAATTATTGAAATCACTGTTTGTGCCGAATTTTTAATTTCTTCTTGATGTAAAAATCATTATGTAGTAAATCAGTGTAGCCAACGAGGTAAGAGCCGCCACAACGTATGTGTAAGCCGCTGAACGCAAGGCACTTTCTGCCATTGGTTGCAAAGTGTTGTCTGTAACACCTTCTGCCCTGAGCCATACTAATGCGCGCTTTGACGCATTAATTTCAACAGGCAATGTGATGAAACTAAACAGGGTAGTTGCCGCAAACAACACTATTCCTGCCAACAAGAGTTGTGGAAAAGTTTTCAGCAGAAGCATACCGCCAAGCAATAGCCACGTTACATATTTTGACGAAAAATTAACTACAGGCACTAACGCAGAACGCATTTTTAGCGGAGCATACGCCGCAGCGTGCTGAACGGCATGTCCGCACTCGTGAGCTGCTATCGCAGCCGCAGCAACGCTGTGTCCGTTAAAAACACCATTACTCAGATTTACCGTCTTGTTGAGCGGATTGTAATGGTCGGTCAGCATACCGCCAACGGTTGATACCTGAACATCTTCTATTCCGTTGTCCCTTAACATTTTACGTGCAATATCTGCGCCTGTCATTCCGTTAGGGAGCATTACACTCGAATATTTTTTCATTCGGCTGTTAAAAAGAGCCGACACTGCCATACTCAAAACTACAGTTCCAATAAACAAAATCCAATACATACTTTACTTAATTATGAAATATAAATTAATAATTATTCTATCAATGGTGGTATATCAAAAATTTTGCCAAACGCTGATATATGACAAAATTACCGATTTTTGCAAATATGCAGAAAGTTATTATTCCAAATTTGCAGGCAAGCAGGTTCAAATCGCATTTGTCATTTTAGGTCAATTAAATTCCCAAATTTCTTTTGAGTTTTTCGATGCAGTAGTTCCAAAACATCTTTTCTCCTTCCAAATCCTCTTCAGAACAATGGTCATCAACAATCAGGGTAATCAAACCCGTGAGTTCGTCCTTTGTTAATCTCAACTGAAAAAAAGTTTTCTCCTCTTGGTCATTCCAATGCAGACGTATCAGTTCATTAGGTTTAACTGTCTTAATAACAGCGTCTTGTATTTGGTCTTTCCACTTAAATCTCAAATTTTTCTCGTCAATAGTTTCTACTTCATCAGCAAACCACTTACTTAAACCGCCAGGCGTGCTGATGGCTATCCAAATGCTTGGAAACGAATTTCCATTCAGCACATACTCAATGTGATAGGGTTGTTTGGGCATAATTTTTTTATTAAAATTCATAAATATTCCTGTGAAAAAGCCAAGGGTAAAAGATGTGATATTCTATCTATGACAAAAATCTCCTTTGTGCCGTACAATAGCGTTACAATCGGACTTTTGTATCTGTTTTCCGTTTCCAGCAAAGACTGACGGCAACCTCCGCATGGTGAAATAGGATTTGGCAAAAAACCATCTTTGTTTTTAGCCGCAATGGCAATAGCAACCGGTTTTACATCAGGGTATTGCGAATTTGCATAAAACATGGCAACTCGCTCGGCACACAAACCGGAGGGCGAAGCTGCATTTTCCTGATTGTTACCGCAAACCACCTGCCCATTTTCGAGCAGCACAGCAGCACCAACGTTAAACTGCGAATATGGAGCGTAGGAAATGCTTGTTTGCAACTTTGCTTTTTCAACCAAATCTCTATATATTTCATCAAGTGATTGAAAATCAACCACTTTAATATTAATTAAAATCTGTTTATCGGTCATACTCAAAATTTATTTTTTTGCAAATATAGCATTAATTTTATAATTGACAAATTTATTTTCCAGCTTTTTTACAAATTTAGGGAAAAAGTTGTATTCAGGTGTTGAACCTGCCTGATAAAAAAGGTAGAAAAGGCTAAAATTTTTTTTGAGATGCCAATTTTTTTGAGTGATATTGCAGAGTATTGAAATCGAGAAGAAACAGAATAAAAAAGTTAGCCTACTTTTTGTCCATTAGCCCGAAAATCAACTTGTTGTCTTTTTCATCTACTTTTACAGTTGATTGTGTGGTAATTTCGCCTGAAATGATTTTCTTTGAAAGTTCGTTGAGCAAACTGCGCTGGATAACACGCTTTACAGGTCTTGCCCCAAACTGAGGGTTATAACCTTCATTTGCAATAAATTTGAGAGCCTTATCCGTTACTTCAAGCGTTATATTGTTGCCTGACAGCATTTTTCTTACGCTGTCAAGTTGCAGCAACACCACTTTGGCTATTTCGTTTTTATCCAAAGGAGTGAACATTATTATCTCGTCAATACGGTTGAGAAATTCAGGTCTGATTGTCTGTTTCAATAGGTCAAACACTTCATTTTGCGTTCGCTGAATAGTTTCTTCTTTGTTTTGGTCGTTAATTTGTTCAAAATTCTCTCTAATCAACTGAGAACCAAGATTTGATGTCATTATGATTATGGTGTTTTTGAAATTGACTACACGTCCCTTGTTATCTGTAAGTCGCCCATCGTCAAGTACTTGCAGCAGTATGTTAAATACGTCAGGGTGAGCCTTTTCTATTTCGTCAAACAGCACCACCGAATATGGCTTGTGGCGAATAGCCTCAGTCAGCTGTCCGCCCTCGTCATATCCGACATATCCGGGAGGTGCACCGACAAGCCGTGTAGCTGAAAATTTTTCCTGATATTCGGACATATCAATTCTTGTCATAAGGTTATCATCATCAAATAGATACTCTGCGAGAGCCTTTGCAAGTTCAGTTTTGCCAACGCCCGTTGTACCCAGAAATATGAATGAGCCTATCGGGCGTTTTATGTCCTGCAAGCCCGCTCTGCTGCGGCGAATTGCGTTTGCAACAGCCTCAATAGCATCGCTTTGTCCGATAATGCGTTTATGCAGTTCGGCTTCGAGGTTTAGCAGTTTGTCCTTTTCCGTCTGCATAATTCGCATTGCAGGTATGCCTGTCCAACGGCTTACCACCTCCGCAATGTCTTCTTTATCAACTTCTTCTTTAACCAAAGGATTGCCGTCCTGAATTTTTGCAAGCTCCATTTGGTTAGATTGAATTTTTTGCTCTTCTTCCTTGATTTTTGCGTAACGAATTTCGGCTACCTTGCCGTAATCTCCTTCACGTTCAGCCTTTTCCGCTTCAAATTTAAAGTTTTCAATACTTGCTTTTGATTGTTGAATTTCTTCAATGATCTTTTTTTCTTCTTTCCATTTTTTGCGAATTTCTTCTGCTTTGTGTTTTTGCGTTTCTATCTCCTGAGAAAGATATTTTAGTTTTTGTTCGTCATTATCACGCTTGATTGCTTCACGTTCAATCTCTAACTGCTTAATATTACGCTCTAAAACATCCAGTTCTTCGGGTACGGAATCCGCTTCAAGACGCAGTTTTGCGGCTGCCTCGTCCATCAGGTCTATCGCTTTGTCGGGCAGGTAACGATTCGTGATACAGCGAGTTGACAGTTCTACGGCTGCAATTATAGCCTCGTCCTTGATTCTGACATGGTGATGGTTCTCATAACGCTCTTTAAGTCCGCGAAGAATGGCGATGGCACTTGACTGGTCAGGCTCATTTATCATAACTATCTGAAACCGCCTTTCCAATGCTTTGTCCTTTTCAAAATATTTTTGATATTCGTCCAAAGTGGTGGCACCGATAGCACGCAGTTCGCCCCGTGCCAATGCCGGTTTGAGAATATTTGCTGCGTCCATTGCTCCCTCGCTTTTGCCTGCACCAACCAAAGTGTGAATTTCATCGATGAAAAGAATTATTTCGCCCTCAGCGGCAATTACCTCATTTACAACTGATTTCAATCTTTCTTCAAATTCACCCTTGTACATTGCCCCTGCAATCAACGCACCCATATCGAGCGAAAATATTTTCTTGGACTTCAGATTATCGGGTACATCGCCGCGAAAAATCCTTTGAGCCAGCCCGTCTGCAATGGCGGTTTTGCCTGTACCGGGCTCGCCGATAAGAATGGGATTGTTTTTGGTTCTGCGGCTAAGTATCTGCAACACACGACGAATCTCGTCATCCCGTCCTATTACGGGGTCAAGTTTGCCGTTTCTTGCTCTCTCATTAAGGTTTATGGCATACTTTGCCAAGCCGATTTCCTGCTGGTTTTGATTATTATTCATTTTTAGTTTTCAATTTCGTTGTTTATTTACAACATCAAGAATTATTCCAGAGATAAAAACAGGACAAAAAGGCAGTTCTTTTGTTTTTTATCTGCTATTTTGTCTTATAAAATTTCATATGATTACTCTCACTACTATTTGCACTTGAGCCAATACGAAATCAATTGTTCCAGCGCATTTTTACTCTTGAAATTTATCAATAATTCGCTAATCGGTAGCTGACCAACACTAAGTTGAACCTCGAATCTTTTTCGCATGATGTGAATCTTTTGTTGTTTATTGGAAATATATTATCGCTATTCCCTGATTTCCATGCAAATATACATATTTTATCGCTCTCTTCCAAATTTTTTACCGAAAATTTCAACCGAGAAATCAAATCTTATCTTGATATCAAACAATTGGGTATCTATTTTTCTTAGATACACTAATTAGTGCAGCGCAATATTATTCCGTTATTCATTATTCATTGTTCATTACTCATTATTAACAGTGCCTCCAAAAAAGATTTAGCAGCAAAATCATTTTTTGCCGTGTGATAAAAAAGCATTAAATTTGCATAAGTAAAAAAATAATAACAATCATAAAAATAAATATTGATATGACGAATGTTACAGACACTTCTTTCGACGGTATTTTATCTGCAAACGCTGTTTGTGTGATAGATTTCAGTGCTACGTGGTGCGGACCCTGCAAAAAAATTGCCCCAATTGTTGAAGAGTTGGCAAAAAATTATGAAGGCAGGGCATTTCTCGGTAAAGTTGATGTTGATGAAGCTCCCGAAATTACGGAGAGATTTGGCATCAGAAACGTGCCTACAATCCTCTTTTTCAAAAACGGTGAAATCCAACAGGACAGAGTAATCGGTGCTATTGACAAATCATCTTTGGAAAACAAGATAAAGGCTTTGTTGTAGGCAACAGTTTTTTATATTTTGGGGTTTTCCAACTGTAATGCCTATAGCATTGTTTCGGAAAGTACTTTTGACACATTGATTTACTGCTGGTGCAATCTCAACAAGCTATAAAATTATTGCTTCTGCCATTTTCAAATCGGCTTTGGTAGTGATTTTTATGTTCTCGCTGTTGCCTTCAACGAGCACGATTTTTTTGCCGTACGCTTCCAACACTGAAGCATCGTCTGTAAAAGTTTCGGAAAACGGCTGTGAGTATGCCGCCTTGACCAATTCCGAATCGAATGTTTGTGGCGTCTGCACGAGTCTGATTTTGTTTCGGTCGAAAATTTTGTTGTCCTCTTCCAAAATTTCTCTTACGCTGTCGTTGCACTTGATAGCAGGCACGGCGTTCCCATACTTTTCGGCGATGGAAAAACACCTTTGCAAAGTGTCAAAACTCACAAGTGGACGAACCCCATCGTGTATTGCAACTATCGCATTGTCAGGTACTTTGTTTAATCCGTTTTTCACTGAAAAAAACCTCTCTGCGCCACCCTCAACTATTGTGTGAGGAACATCGAAGTTATATTTTCTGCATAGATTTTCCCAAAAACTGATGTAAGAAGTGGTAAGAACCAAAATTATGTTGATTTTAGGGTTAAAACTATGGAATTTTTCAATTGTGTGCATCAAAACAGGCTTGTTTTTGAGTAAAAGAAACTGCTTTGGAATGTCGCCTGTCCCCATTCTGACACCTTTGCCTGCCGCCACTATTAATGCAAAAAGTTTCATTTTTTATAATTGAAATAGTGCTAATTACCGGTAACCTAATGCCTAAAACTCCCTGTCAATCACATAATTCAACAACCCCACCAACAAGTCCTTTTCGGTAGAATCAGGTATAAACTCAATGCAGTTCAACGCCTGTTGCCTGAATTCCAGCATTTTAGCCTCTGCATATTCAATGCCTTTGTAATTGATAATCAAGTTAGAAACAAAGTTGATATCTTCCTTTGAAACAGTGTTGCCATGCAGAATTTGCAACACTTTATCTCCTTCATTACCAGCCGATTTGGACAGAGTATAAATCAACGGCAAGGTGATTTTTCCTTCGGTAATATCATTAAAAAGTGGCTTACCCAGCAGTTTATTCGATTTATAGTCAAAAATATCGTCCTTTATTTGAAAGCAGATACCAAGGTTTTCTCCAAAATCGGACAAAGCTTTAACTTGCTCAGAATTGCCTCCGCCCGTTAAAGCTCCTGATTTGGCACAAATGGCAAACAGGGAGGCTGTTTTATGCCTGATTACTGTGAAATAATCTTCATCTTTTATAAAATTATGAGAATGTTGCTGTTGCAACAGCTCGCCTCTAACGATCAAAGAACCAAAACTTTGCAACAATTCGAGATATTCCAAATTCTTTGTTAACAAGACAAAATTTATAGACTTGGTCAGTAAATAATCCCCTACCAACACTGCGGTCTTGTTGTCGAAAGTCTTGTTGAGCGAGGGTTTGTTTCTGCGCTGTTCGGAATTGTCCACTACATCATCGTGTATCAGGCTTGCCAAGTGTAGCAACTCGTATGCAGAGGCGAGATAATTGGTATTTTGAGTTGCTTTTCCTACTGCCTTTGCCGCCAAAATCACCAGAATGGGACGAATTTGCTTGCCCTTTTGTGGCAAAAGATACTCCAAAGCTTTATTCAGAAGATGTTCTTCCGAATGAAAAACTGTTGAGAAAATTTTGTTAAATTCTTCTAAATCTTTGGTTATTAATAGTTTTATACTTTCAAAATTTGACATTATATGTTTTGTTTATCCTTAGCACGCACTAATCTTTCGTTTTTAAAAAATTCACAATATTTTTTCTCTTTTTGAAAATCACGGCAATTATCAAACTAACCGCAAAACCTAAAATCCCGAAGATTATCAATGTATATAGGCGTGGAAAAGTACTGATAAAGAACTTGTCGGAAATAAAATTAATCACATCAGGGGTCGAGGCTTTGACCGAAATCAGATAATCTTTTTCTTTCAACAATTCTCTCATATTCTTGTAATAGAGGTCTTTTCGAGCAGGCTCTATCGTTATTCCCTCTCTGATAAGAGTTTTTTTGTTGCCGCCAAAATAATCATATTCCGAAAATCTGTCAAGTCTGTCAAGTTCCTTGATACAAAAGTCGATTTTCTCATCCAACATTGACTTGCTTGCTTCATCTATTCGGGCTATCCTTTTGTTTTCATTAAAATAAGTAACCAATCCATTCAAAAGATTGTCGAATTTTTGTGCCCCTATCAAAGAAATCTGCAATCCCAGACGGTCAGGCATCACAGGATTTATGCTATCGGCAAAAGTTGCAGCCGTAAATTTGAATGCAATCAAGTCGGGAATAGAGTCGTGTCTCATATCCACCACAGGATAGGTTCTGAAGCAGAATATACTGCGCGCCTCATTTACACTGATATTCAGTTGTTTAGCCAAAGTTTTACTGTCGAGCGTATTTAAAGTGTTCAACACTTCAAACTCATTGATAATGGCAGCTTTAGCCTCTTTTGAGAATAAAATTGTGGTCGTACCTTTGTAAATTGTCTTGCTGTTGGTCGTACTAAAAAATCCCAACAAGACAGACAACATCGTAACAGAAACGGTTATCCAAAAATATTGAACCGTAAGTTTAAATATCTGACACACAAAGTTTATCAGCCCCCAAAACAGATTTTTCATTCCCCTGCCCAACGCAATAAACATCTCAAATAGGTTTATTTCTCTTTTCACTTCCATAATATTTTAGTTTTAGTCATCAATTGTTAATGTTTGCCGTTATGCTGCTACCAAGTAGTAGCCCGCAAGTTCCACAGCTCGACTGCGTATTTTCTCATATTTTTCAATTGTCTCATGCCAACAGTCTTGTAGCCGAATGTTCTATTCTTTCTTTGGTGTAATTAAGGTCAATATTCAGCTTGTCCTGATGCTCGGAAGGAATGTCAAACATTGCATCCGTCATAACAGTTTCCACAATTGCCCTGAGCCCTCTTGCTCCAAGTTTGTATTCAATTGCCTTATCCACAATATACTCCAATACCTCATCGTCAAAACTCAAATCAACGTTATCCATTTTGAACAGTTTGACATACTGCTTGATAATAGAATTTTTAGGTTCGGTAAGAATCCTACGCAAAGCCTCTCTGTCAAGTGGTTCAAGGTAAGTCAAAACGGGCAATCGACCGATTATTTCCGGTATTAGCCCAAACGCTTTCAGGTCTTGCGGAGCGATATACTTCATCATGTTGTTTCTGTCAAAGGTGATTTGATTGTTACTGCTGAACCCCACAACATTGGTATTCAAACGGTTTGCAATACGTTTTTCTATTCCGTCAAAAGCACCGCCGCAGATAAAAAGGACATTTTGCGTATTAACGGGTATAAATTTCTGCTCAGGGTGTTTTCTACCGCCCTGTGGAGGCACATTCACAACTGCCCCTTCGAGCAGTTTGAGAAGCCCCTGCTGAACACCCTCACCGCTCACATCGCGTGTAATACTCGGATTGTCGCCTTTGCGGGCAATCTTGTCAATTTCGTCAATAAAAACAATGCCCTGTTCGGCTACTTTCACGTTGTAATCGGCTGCCTGCAAGAGCCTTGTGAGAATGCCCTCTATGTCTTCTCCCACGTAACCTGCCTCTGTGAGAACGGTCGCATCAACAATAGTAAAAGGAACGTGCAGTTTTTTGGCTATTGTACGAGCCAAAAGAGTTTTGCCTGTACCCGTTGCCCCAACAAGTATAATGTTCGATTTCTCTATTTCAACGTCTTCAACATCAGTTTTCTGAGAAATCCTTTTATAGTGATTATACACTGCCACCGACAAAAAACGCTTTGCTGCGTCCTGTCCTATCACATACTGGTCAAGAAAAGTTTTAATTTCTCGTGGCTTGGGAATTGATTTTCCCTTCATATCAAAGGCATCATCCTTTACCAGTTCGCCCTGTACCGCATCGTGTGCAGCTTCAACGCAAAAATTGCAGATGCAAGCGTCAAAGCCCGTAACCATCAATTTTGCATCTTTGTTTGTTCTTCCGCAAAAATTACATTTACTATTTTTTGCCATCTGTTTAGGTTACTTTAAAATCAATTACTTAAAAATCACTTTTTCAGTCCGCAAAGTTAGTAAATTTTATTGATATTTTTTCCAACAAAGCCATCAATCTAATCTTCGCTGTAAGATTTCCATAAACTCCTGTACAACTTCACTTTCCATATCCCATTTTAACTTGGTTGAAATATAGGATTGTGCCTGCTGAAAGTTTTCCATCTTATTGAAATCGGTCAATGCCCCTGAAAGTTTTTCGCCATTGCCCTCGAACAGCTCTCTTTGAAAACGAAACCTGTCAGCAATGCTGATAGCCTGCTTTATATCGGTTATTTTGTGTTTGGAAATATTTCCAGCCAAAGAATTATCTGTATTGGTAAGCTTGTCGTTTAAAATATTTATTTCGGGCAAATTTTTATCCTTTGGTTCAATCCAAATTTTCTCCTCAACCACTGGAGTTTCAACATTTTCTATAGTTTCAATTTTTTCGGGTCGAATCTCTTCCTGTTCAATCTCGATTTCAGGCTCTTTTTCAACAAGCAAAATTTCAGGTTCCTGTACAGGTGTTTGTATTTCTTCAGCCTCCTTTTTTTCAGGTTCTTGTTGAACAGAATCCTGCTTGTGTTCAATTCTCTCTTCTTTAATTACCTCTATCTCATTTTTTTCGGCAACAGGCAATGGCAATTTTTGCAGACAATCCACTATGTTTTGAGCTTTTGAAATGGACAAATCAATCAAAATCTGAGGATAAGAGAGCATTTGTTCAAGCCCCTGCGTTAATATTTCCAATTCCCTTATATCCTTTTGAATAAGGGTAATCAACAATTTATCTGACATATTTTTTTCTTTATTTTTGTGCAAAGTTAATAGATTTCTTTGAAATAACAACCATTTAGAAATAATCAACCGTGAAATCAAGTTGTTTTTCTACGACTCACTACGCTTTATTTTGAGAGTTTTACCGAAGACGAACTTCGCCGTTTTGGATACAGCAAAGACAACAAATTCAATCAGGAACAGGTTTTGCTGGCACTGCTGGTAACCGATAAGGATTTGCCTGTTGGCTGCGACCTTTTCAGGTAAATTAGCACCTCAAAAAAAAGATTTAGCCAATTTAATTCTGTTTTTTACAAAATTAATTTTAACTTTGCAAAAAAAAGTACAAAATGACAAAAGCGTCAAAAAAACTTGTTCAAAGGGTTGGAAACCGCAATCGTAAAATCAAAATTCACAAGGAGGGAAAAACAATTTTAATTTCACTTTTTATTTTTCTTGTGGGAATTAATTTAATTTTTCACTTTTGGACCTCGTGGGGAGTGGGTTTTATCGTCAATTTTATTGTTTCTGTAGTAGCGTTTTGCTTTTTCCTTTTCTTTTTCAGAAATCCGTACAGGCTGACCAATATTGATGATGACAGTTTTGTGGTCGCCCCAGCTGACGGTCGGATAGTGGCAATCGAACTAACCGAAGAATGCGAATATTTTGAAGGCAAAAAAATGATACAGGTGTCGATTTTTATGTCTGTCTTTTCGGTTCACGCCAACTGGTATCCCATCAACGGCATCGTAAAATACACTAAGCACCACAACGGCAAGCATTTGGTAGCCTATTTGCCTAAGTCAAGCCACGAAAACGAGCACTCTTCCACCGTAATAGAAACCAAAACGGGCAAGCAGATACTTGTCAGGCAGATTGCGGGTACTTTGGCTCGGAGGATTGTTACTTACGCCTCTGTTAATCATCCGGCACAAGTCAATCATCATCTTGGCTTTATCAAGTTTGGTTCACGGGTGGATATGTTTTTGCCCGAAGATTCGGAAATCTTTGTTCGTATGAGCGAAAGCACAAAAGGCAACGAAACAATTATAGCAAAGTTGCCTGATTAATTTCATTTTTTAAAATAATATAATATTATATCAACAAAATTATGAGAGTCAGATTAATAATAATGAATTTTCTGCAATTCGCAGTTTGGGGAGCGTATTTAACCTCAATGGGTTCGTATTTGGCTTCGGCTGGTATGGGCACGAAAATCGGTTTTTTTTACTCAATGCAGGGAATTGTTTCGCTGCTGATGCCTGCACTGATGGGCATTGTGGCTGACAGGTGGATACCTGCGCAAAAACTTTTGGGTATTTGCCACGCACTTTCCGCAATGTTTATGTTTTTTGCGGGCTATTATGCGTTGGGAGCAGGAGACGCGGTGCAATTTTCAACGCTCTTTACATATTATTCGCTTAGCGTGGGGTTTTATATGCCCACCATCGCCCTGTCCAATTCGGTGGCATACAGTGTGTTAAACAAAGCAGGACTGGAAACGGTAAAACACTTTCCGCCAATTCGCGTCTTTGGCACCGTCGGATTTATTGTTGCAATGCTTGCGGTGAATTTTATCACCTCAAAGGGAATTGCCATTCAGCATACGCCAATCCAGTTTCTTGTTTCGGGCGATATTGGTTTAGTGCTGGCTATTTACGCTTTTACCCTGCCAAAATGTAACATAGACAAATCAAACAGAAAACGTTCATTGTCTGAAGTGCTTGGGCTAAATGCTTTCGCACTTTTCAAACGCAAAAAAATGGCAATTTTCTTTATCTTTTCGATGCTTTTGGGGGCATCGCTGCAAATTACCAACGGCTATGCAAATCCTTTTATTACAGGGTTTTCCGAAGTAAAAGAATTTGCTCAAACCTGGGGGGCACAAAACGCAAACGCTTTGATTTCCCTCTCGCAAATTTCGGAAACGCTCTGTATTTTGCTCATACCATTTTTTCTTAAAAAATTTGGCATAAAAAAAGTTATGCTTATGTCGATGTTTGCGTGGGTTTTGCGTTTCGGCTTTTTCGGCTTGGGCAACCCCGGTAACAATGTTTGGCTTTTTGTCCTTTCAATGATTGTTTATGGCATTGCGTTTGACTTCTTCAATATTTCAGGCTCGCTTTTTGTGGACAGGGAGACTGATACCTCCATACGTTCGAGTGCCCAGGGACTGTTTATGATGATGACTAACGGTTTTGGAGCTACCATCGGAATGTTGGGGGCACAGTCGGTTGCAAATCGTTTTGTCTATTCGCAGACAGACCCGCTGGCGAAGATTGAAGGGTGGCAGACGGCTTGGTTTATTTTTGCCCTTTACGCTCTTGTGGTCGGCATCGCATTTGCATTTATTTTTAAATATAAGCACGATTCCAATAACGGTGGAGAATTGAGAGTGGAGAGTTGACAAAATGGCACAACGCTCTGCATCATTGCGAGTTCCAAAGGGCAAACAATCTATATGCGATGGATTGCTTTGGGTTATTGCCTCTGCACAAAGACAAGAGAAAATGTTCTTTGACAGGATCGGTTAGTCCATTCAAATGAAAAACGATATAAATAACAGGCTTTAGCCAAACAAACAATTAATAGCGAACAGATGAACTCAAACTTTATAGATTACGTAAAAATATATTGTCGTTCGGGCAATGGCGGTGCAGGCTCTACGCATTTTCATCGGGAAAAATTCGTTCCCAAAGGCGGACCCGACGGCGGGGACGGTGGACGTGGCGGACATGTCATTCTGCGAGGCAGTAAGGATTATTGGACTTTGTTACATCTGAAATATGCCCGTCATATTTTTGCAGGACACGGGGGACATGGTAGTGGTAGTCGCAGTTTTGGCAAGGATGGTGAGGACAGAACTATCACAGTTCCCTGTGGCACAGTTGCCTGCGATGCTGTAACGAGAGAATTTCTGTGCGATATTACCGAAGATGGACAGGAGGAAATTCTTCTCAAGGGCGGACGTGGTGGTTTGGGTAACTGGCATTTCAAAACCGCCACCAATCAAACCCCCCGCTATGCACAGCCGGGTGAACCTATGCTGGAAAAAGAGGTTATCCTCGAACTTAAAGTACTGGCAGATGTGGGTTTGGTAGGCTTTCCAAATGCAGGCAAATCAACCTTGTTGTCCGTGATTTCAGCCGCGAAACCCGAAATTGCCGATTATCCATTTACAACGCTTGTGCCAAATCTCGGTATTGTGCCGTACAGGGACGGAAAGTCGTTCTGTGTTGCCGACATACCGGGCATCATAGAGGGGGCTGCCGAAGGTAGAGGGTTGGGATTGAGGTTTTTACGCCATATCGAAAGAAACTCTATCCTGCTTTTTCTTGTGCCCGCCGATAGCAACGATATTAAAAAAGAGTATGAAATTCTTCTCTCCGAACTGGAAAGATATAATCCAGAACTGCTTGATAAACAACGAATTTTGGCTGTTTCAAAAATTGATATTCTCGGAGAAAATATGATCAAAGAGCTGAAAAAAACATTGCCGGAAAATGTACCACATATCTTTTTTTCGTCGATAACCCGTTTTGGACTGGAAAATCTTAAAGATATGCTCTGGCAGAAGTTGAATGAACTGTAATTTACGAATTACACACCTTATTTGCTCAGCAAATACTGCTTAATTTCGTTTTCGAGTTGGGCTTTATCTCTGTAGCCCGATACCATAGTAGGTTGCTTGCCGATTGGCACAAACAAAATTGCGGGAATGCTGTTTATTCCGAACAATGCAGCAAGTTCCTGTTCTTTTTGGGTATCAATCTTATATACGTAAATTTGGTCTTTGTAAAGAGTTGCAATTTCGTCCACAATTGGCGACAGCATACGGCAGGGGCGACACCAGTCGGCATAAAAGTCTATGATACAAGGCTTGTCACCGAGATATTTCCAATCGTTAGACTCACCTGATTTATAATCAACAACTTTCTTTTTAAAAGTTTCTTTTGTGAGAAATTCAGGCTTTATTTTTGTTCCCTGAACATCGGTTTTAGTTTGCCCAAAGGCTATGAACATCAACGATGTAGATAAAAATACCGTCAAAACGATTTTAAAATTTTTCATAATTTTGGGTTATTTATAATCTATGTTTAGATAATAATTTCTGTTTATGGTTTAATTAAGATTTTTGCTTGTAAGTCGCAAGTTTTTAATATGAAATATTGGTTTTATTTTTCAGTGAAAAAAGATATTCTCTATTAAAAGATAAATGCTTGTCAGTACAAATATTGCACCTGTTATTTTTACGAACCATCGTCCCAGTTTGTCTGCTATTTTGTAAAATTTGTCTATTTTATTCAACCCAAAAGTCATTATAATTGTTATCAGAACAATAATTAAAACTGTTGCCAAAACAAAAACAAACGGTAAAACTATACCATAACTGACAGATAATGAGAGCGGTAATAAAATTCCAAAAAACAAAATTACGTTTGCAGGACAAAATATAAGCGAAAGTACTGCCCCTAATACAAAGGCTCTGATATTGTTGTGTTTAAATCGGTGTCCAATTTTTTCTGCCGAAAACGATATTCTTAACCACGAAATTTTATCTGCAAAAATCAAGGCTAATCCGAAGATAAACAATATCGGAACTAAAACAATTTCCCCCCAAGTATCGAAAAAACTTTGAAAATGCGAAATCGAATAACCTTTTTTAAGAATTAAAACAAGCCCCAGCCCCAGCCCTGCCAATACTAATGTTCTGCCCAAAATATAAAAAAGACTGTTTAAAAGAATTATCTTTTTATGAGCATAATCCTTTGTTAAATAGCCTATTGCTGAAATATTTACAAGCAAAGTGCAAGGGTCAAGCATAAAAACGAACCCTAAAACAAAAGCGACCAGGCAAGGTGATGATATATTTTGAACGAAATCAATCATTTTGAGGATAATTCGATTGAAAATGAGACATGATTGCGGAGAGAGGGGGATTCGAACCCCCGGTACGCTTTTGGCGTACACACGCTTTCCAGGCGTGCCTCTTCAGCCACTCGAGCACCTCTCCTTTTAACAATATATGAAAAAATAAATTTAGCACAAAGGTAATATTTTTTTTTGAAAATATGATATTTGTTTCAGAAGGGTTAAATCTTTTTTTGAGGTGCTAAATAGTGTTCAAAATCAGGCACAAAAAATAAATAATTTGTAATGTTTTTAATTTCTGGATTGCTTCGTTCCTTGCAATGACTGAATAATGAATAATGAAAAATGAAAAAATGCGGACTTTGCGTGATAATTGCATTTATGCACGTAGGGCATCCATATCAATAGAAAAATATGGAATACAACATGTATTTATGTCCGTAGGACAGAATGTGAATAAGCTTAAGTGAAACTTACGGCTAAAGACAACCGGCACCATTTTTGAAAAAACAAATAAATATGATGTTATTTTACATAAAACACGAAATATAGCATAATTAGCCACTACAAAAACAACTTTTACTCAAAAAGTGCCATTTTTACACAGTTTGGATATGGGGATTGGGGGATAGAGTGTCGAAGTCAGGAGATTTGATAAAGTCAAGTATATTGGCAGCTTGGCAAACTTCTATTAGTTGTTCAAAATTTATTTCATTATCGGAAATTGCGATATTTTCGGCGATTGTTCCGCTAAAAATTTTGCCGTCCTGCAGCACAATTCCGCATTGATCACGCCATTCGTCCGTAAAAATTTCATTAATGTTTTTGTCGTTCAAAAATATTTTGCCAATTTCAATGTTGTAATGTGCCAAAAGTAATTTTATACTTTACTAACACTAAAGTTCCAAATTTTTGATAACTACAATGCACAAAACTATGCCGCGTAAAGTATAACTTGTGATTGTCTTGATTTTAAAATATAATTGAGTTGCGGCAACGTTACAGTCTTCCATCCACAAACCGTCTATCAAGTGTGGCTTTTACATCGAATACTACTACCCCGTTTTTGTGGTATGTTTCAAAGTCTAATTTCTGGAAATCGTTGTGTGCAACGGCATGTATTACAGCCTGATATGTCTTTTCCGTGTTCAGTTTGGCGATAATATCAATGCCATACTCGTGTTTCACTTCCTCTGCCGATGCCCAAGGGTCATAAATATCTACATTTACTCCAAATTCGCACAATTCGCGATAGATATCCACCACTTTGGTGTTGCGAATGTCAGGGCAATTTTCCTTGAAAGTAACTCCAAGCAACAGTACGTTCGAGCCTTTGACCTTTTGGTCTTTCTGCATCATCAGTTTCAGCACTTTGTTGGCGATAAACGGTGCTACACTGTTGTTTACATGCCGCCCCGAGAGTATCACCTGCGGAATGTAACCCATTGATTCTGCCTTACTTGCAAGATAATACGGGTCAACGCTGATACAGTGTCCGCCCACAAGTCCGGGACTATATTTGAGAAAATTCCATTTAGTGCCTGCCGCCTCTATCACATCGTTTGTGTCGATGCCGATTTTATCAAAAATCAAAGCCAATTCATTTACAAAAGAGATATTTACGTCTCTTTGCGAATTTTCAATAATTTTAGATGCTTCGGCTACCTTGATACAGGGTGCTTTGTGTGTGCCAGCCTCAATGATAGAGGCATAGAGGTTATCCACATAGTCGGCAATTTCAGGGGTAGAGCCTGATGTAACCTTTTTAATTTTTGTCAGGGTATTTATCTTGTCGCCCGGATTGATACGTTCGGGGCTGTAGCCTGCAAAAAAGTCTCTGTTGAACTTCAATCCGGAAACATTTTCGATAACGGGGATACAATCATCTTCAGTACAACCGGGATAAGTAGTTGATTCATAAATCACTACACTTTTTTTGGAAATTACCCGTCCAAGCATCTCCGAAGCCTCAATAAGAGACATAAGGTCGGGTTTGTTGAAGTTATCAATCGGGGTAGGCACGGTAACTATAAAGGTGTTGTATTCCCTGAGATCTATCTCTTTACAAGAAAAAGCAAGTCCTGTTTCTCCATTTTTCCTCAAATCCATCACCTGCTTCATCTCTTGCAGGTCTGCTTCAAGAGTATGGTCTTTGCCCTGTTGCAATTCTGCAACTCGCTGAGTATTAATGTCAAAACCCAATACATCATACTTTTTGCCGTACTCAATAGCCAACGGCAAACCTACATAACCTAATCCAATAACAGCAATTTTGGGTGTATTTAATTTCATTGTGTTTATATTTTTTTAGACGGCGAACCGGAGAAAGCCGTAATTTGCAATTAAAATCTTGGCTCTGTTATCATTATATTTTTATCTCAAATAAAGCACCATTCCTTCTCTGGCGGGGATACCATAGGTAATATTGTTGCGCCTATACAGTGATTTTAGGGTAATACCAAATTTTTGTGCAACAGAGTGCATGGAATCACCTACCCCAACGGAATAATTCCTGCTGTTCTCATTAGCCTTATTTTTTTTTCTCGTGGTATAAACATAGGTACCCGCACTGAGAGTTGCGTCTTCAAACATATCGTTGTAATAGAGTAATATTTTGATATTACGCTTGTTAAGAGCTACGGATACGTCTTCAATGGTAGCGTCCTGTTTCAATTTATAGCAGGTAATTCCGTTGTTTTGGGTTCTTATGAGCAAATCTGAAAATTCTTCAGTATTTTCAGAAGAATATTTTTTTCTTTCATCTTTGCTTGAAATCGCATCACCTTTACTGTTGTAAGTCAAGTAAATTAGATCATTAAGATTATAATCTTCTATAAGAATTATCAGTTTGTTTGCATAATTTTTATCGGTAGCGTAGCCTGCTTTTTGCAAGCCGTTTGCCCACGATTGATAATCTTTCAGCGGATATTTAAACAGAGGCTCATAACGCGGACGTTTGAGAAACTCCGAATGGTCTTCGTATGACTCAATAACCTCATTATATTTGCGAAAACACTCTTGAATGCGGTCATCGTCCTTGTTGATGGTTTTCCCTGTCCAATTGCTGCCACACTTCACCCCAAAGAAATTTTTGCCTTTTACTGCCAGCATACTTTCCCCCGCAGCCGACTCCAAAAGAGCCTGAGCCATAGTAATACTCGCAGGAATACCGTGTATGTGCTGCTCTCTTACCGCCAAATCCTTGTATTTTTCTATAAATTCAACATATTTGGTTTTTTTTTGAGCAAAAACAACTAAAATACTGCTACACAATAGAATAATCAACGATATTTTCTTCATATATTTTGTACTTTTTTAGGGATGAAAAATAAATAACTTGTAATGTTTTTAATTTCCGGTTTGCTTCGTTTTGCGCAATGACGCATTGCTTTTGGGCTTCGCGTCATTGCGAGTAACGAGCAATCCTGACTTGTTTTTTTACATTTCAAATGAATAGTCCATCAAGGGAGCGTGCTGTTGTGCTCCATAAACGTCTGTTTCTCCGAATGCACCCGACGGCAACGGGCGAACTATCGTAACCTTTACCGCCTTTGCAGGCTCAAAATAGACCACTTTAATGATGTGTTCCTGTGGAATTTGATAAAGTTCGGCGAACATTTTTTCGTTAAAAACATTGTTCTCCTTAGCTTTGTAAAACATCTCAAAATCAGTGAATATCACATCAAAAGTCAGTTCGTAAGGACCTGAATTTTTGCTTCTGATAACAGAGGCAATATTTTTTAAATCGTATTTCATAAATGTGTTTTAATTTTTTTTAGATTGTAAAATTAATATATTTTTTTGGTTTTTGGGTATTTTTCACATAAAAAAAACTGCCTTGCAGCAGTTTTTTTGTTTTAGAAAGGCAGGTCGTTGTTGCCGTCAGGCTCTATTACAGGAGCATCAGCGGAATAATCGTTTGTTGAAACTGAACCTGAGTAATTATTTGACTCTTTGGGCTCGTCTGAAATAGTGCCTTTTTTGTCCAACAATTCCAAGTTATCAACAACAACCTCAGTTACATAGCGTTTTATGCCTGTCTTATCTTCGTAAGAACGGCTTGTGATTTTACCTTCAATAAAGATTTTACTTCCTTTTCGGATGTATTTTTCAGCCACTTCTGCCAATCCACGCCAGAGCACTATGTTGTGCCATTCGGTTTTGTCGGGTACCACTGTACCGTCTGCCTTTGTGTAGCCTCTGTCTGTGGTTGCAAGTGTAAATGAGGCTTTTCTGGTATTGCTGTCAAAATAATGAACTTCGGGGTCTCTGCCTACGTTGCCAATGAGAAAAACTTTGTTAAGTGCCATAATTGAAAATGTGTATGTAAATAAGTTAGGTAATATGCTGTAAATTATGTAAAAACAATGCTAATAACTCTATCCCTGCTTGAGTTTCTGAAATCTAAGACTGACTTGTCTTTCTCCATTCGTTAATTCATTTATTAAAAATGCAAATTTACAAATTTTTTAATAAAAACAAAAAATTATTTGTTATTAAATTTATTCATTGCCCTTGAAAGTCCCTCCAAACAGAACGATTTTATGGCTTCTACGGCTAAATCTATCTTTTCATCAACGATTTTTCTCTCCTCTTCCGAAAATTTTCCCAGAACAAAATGAATTTGTGCCCCTTGCAAAAAATCATTGCCAATACCAAATTTAAGACGTGGATATTGCTGATTTTCAATCATTTCTTCGATGCTTTTCAGTCCGTTATGTCCTGCACTGCTGCCATTACCCCTCAAACGGACAGCACCGATAGGCAACGAAATATCGTCAACAATTACCAAAAGTTGTTCTGTCGGAATGTTCTCTTTCTGCAACCAATAACGAATTGCTTTTCCACTATTATTCATATAAGTTGATGGTTTTAAGAGAATTAGCGTGTGATTTTTTAACCTTAATTCTGCCACTGCTCCGTAACGTTTATTCACGTCAAAAGCTGCATCAGAAGCCTTTGCCAGAGCATCTAGTACGTCAAAACCTATATTATGGCGGGTATGAGCGTATTCTTCCCCGATGTTTCCCAATCCTGCAACAAGATATTTCATAAATTATGAACTGTTTTTAGCAAAAAAACACAAAAACAGGTAAAAATCCCTGCTCCTGTGTTTTTATTAATTAACCGCAGCAATTATTTTACTGCTGCCTCCGTAGCTGCCGCCGCTATAGAACCACGAGTTACAGCAACGGTACAAACTACATTTTCAGGTCCGTTGAGCAGTTCAAGATTGTCAAAACTGAGGTTCTTAACCTGAATAGATTTGCCAAGTTCGAGGCTTTCTACGTTGATTTTCAGGTTTTCAGGGATATTGCCTATCAAACCTCTCGACCTCAATTTTCTTGTAACGAGACTCAACTTACCACCGGCACGAACACCTACAGCAAATCCCTCCAACACAACAGGAACTTCAATCACTATCGGTTTTTGGTCAAAAACCTCAAGAAAATCCAAGTGCAGAATCTCTTCCGTAACAGGGTGAGCCTGCAAAGCTTTGAGGATTGCCTTACGGGTTTTTCCATTGACTGTCAATTCCACAAGAAAGATTTCTGGTGTAAAAATCAACTTTCTTACAGCATCAAACGTTACAACGAAATTGCTGACAATTAAACCTTTACCTTGATTTTCGACAAGGTTTTCTCCTTTTTCCAATTTTCCCTCGTAGGGCAGTTCCACTGTTTCGCCGCCGTAAAGAATTGCAGGGATAAGACCCTGACGGCGAAGCGATTTAACCGATTTTTTTCCTAATTCAACTCTTGGTTGACCTTCTAATTGAAATGTTTTCATTAATTTCTTTTTTTGTGTTACTCAAAATTAGTTAGTTGCCTAATTCCCCATACACTAAACCTTTGGGATAAAAAAGCGTGCAAAGGTAACATTTTTTTATTATTTGCGCAAATTATTTATGACAGGGCAAAAAAAATGAATAATGAAAAAATGCGGACTTTGCATGATAATTGCATTTATGTCCGTAGGACATTCATACCAATAGAAACAAATCTACGAATCATAATAATCACTAAAATCACAGTTCAGTCAATTTTCATTCTATAACACAACGCACACTAAACCCGTATGCTCTGTAATTCGTTGAGTTTATCTTGACTTCTGTACCGGTAAAGAGCAGGCTGCGCGCAAGAGTCGACGTTGCTGACACCGTACTCATCCAATAGTCACCTTCGGCATCACTGGTCTTCTGGGCATCACTACTATTATGGTGTCGGTTAAAACCTCTTGGCAAGAAAAGCAAAGGCTCTTTAGCAGCAGGATTAGTGAGGTCAGTCGTATAAGAGGTGTTGGCTGTCCAATCAGCGTCCGCGTAAATAGCGTAACCCGCCGAGTTGGCATCGTAGCTTACACCAGAATTATCTCTGGGTATATCCCAAGAATTACTGGCTACACATTTGCCTGTAACAGCACTACTGGTGGCGCAAACAACAGGTACCCAAGTCAAACCTTTACCATTACTTTTGCCATTGTCAGGTATACCGGTAATGTTAACAGTTGCGACAACATAATTAGGCAGGCAATCATAAGCCCCCAAACGCTCCCATTCGTCCTCTGTAGGAACGCGAAAGCCGGAAGGACAAGGATTGTTCTGCGGCATAACCCAAGTAGTAGATTGAAAAAATTTACCGTCGTTATTAGTATCAGTGCAACCGGAACAAACAACACCGCTACCGGAAGTTTCAACACCTGAAGTCTTACCATTACCCCAAAGAGCGTCATTTTGGAGTATAGCGCCAGCAATAAACATGGTGCCGTTAGGACTGTTAGGCTGACCGTTAGCATCATAACCAACATTAGCATAGGTTTCTACACCGTTAGCTATACCAGGACCCCAGCGGCGTGTACGGGTAACAGTACCGTCAGGAAGAGTATTAATCTGTACAGCGTGTCTCCAACCTATTTTGTCCTTGTCGGGTTTGTTTCGGTCAGCCTCATAACCGCGTCCCCACTGAAACCAACCGCCGTAAACATTAGCGTCATGTATATCGAAAACGTGGTCTGCAAGATATTGCATCTGTTTCTTAGGGGTGTCGTACTTAGGGTCGGCACCGAGGTTGTAAGCCATAAAGGCAACAAGTGGAACGGATAATTGACTGCAAGTAATATCAGGAATTTCTACAGCAGGCTGACACGCTCCTATAGGTGCAGATATCCACTCCTTGCCGTTCCAAAACTCAACACAGTTTTTTAATTGTGTTGTAAATGGTTAGTCCTTTAATAGCCTCTTCCGTACCGTATGCGTCGCTCAACGCTTTACGTTGAAGTGTTGTCAGTTGCGGCAGCCGCAGACCTCTTTCACCGTTGGAAATCAGTTCCAAGAGGGAGAACGTTTCGGGCGTTTTGTCCTGCCCGATTGTAACCTGTGCGTTAATGCCTGTTGGCAAGAGCACTGCTGCGAAAAGCAGCGTTAAAAATGATACTTTTGTTCTTTTCATTTTGAATAATCCTTTTTAGTTTTTGATAAATGATATTTTTTAAAAAAAATTCTCTTAATTCTTAAAATTTTATGAATATCGTATCTAATACCTAATCACTTCCAAATACCCGTCATTGCGGGCTACGACCCGCAATCCCCTGTTTTTTTTAGGGATTTATTTAGAGGGGGCTTGCATGTCATACCCCAAAGGGCATAGGCGCTCGCAATGACGGCACTTTTGTTGCTTTTCAGGTTAAATATACGATATTCATTATTTTTTATTTTTAATTGAACAGGTACAGCAAAAGCAGCCCGTTTTATTAACAGGCTGTATATCAAATAGATAGATAGACAGACAGAAAAAAGCACGTAATTACCTGATAATCAACGACTTGGGGAGAGTAACTCGCTCATAATCAATGAGTTACTGGCTTTTTCTGTCCGTAACGCTATAATCATTAACATTTGCAAGTAACCTGTCATATTTTTGAGTTATCTTTTTTTATCTTTTTTTATCTTTTTTTGTATATAAAACGGGTGCAAAGGTAAGTAGAATTTTTGAATTGTGCAAATTTATTTTTTGTGCCTGAATTGACGCATTTTTTTTTTTCACTGTCCTGTTCTCTCATAAGCCCCCAAGTCCGGTTTGGAATCGAAAAGGCGGTTTCTACCCAACAGGTCTAATGGGTATTGTGCTGCAACCGCATAGTTGGCTTTGTCTTTGGCGCGTGAATTTACTGCCAGTTGAAAGTTGAAATAGCCGGTTGTTTTGATGTTGTCAATGGAAGTATTGACAAAAAGCGTGTCATATTTTACTTCACCCGAAGTCTGATTTTGAGAATAACTCCAGATAATATTCTGTAATTCAGGTCGTTCTATTTTTTTTGCTTTAACTAAACAATTGCTAATCAATACGTTAAAAGATATTGTAGATGTGTCTTGCAAAACAAGTTCGGTATTGCAATTACCAAAAATGATTGAGTTTTCAATCACAGATGAATTGATGGGACACGGCACAAGTGTCTTGTCTTGGGTTGTATAGTTTGCAATAAAGACGGCAGGCGTTTTGCGTAACGAAGCGATAAAGGAGTTGGGAATGTAGTCTGCAATAGTGCTTTGTGCAACTTTGAGTTTTCCGCCAAGTTGAGCAATACACGAAAAGCCACAGTTAGAAATTTCGGAGTTAACTATCTGAACATCACCAAATTGTGAAAGCACGCCGTAGGTATTCATATTGTGAACAACAGAGTTTTCAATCTTCAATTTTGTGTTGATTTGCGAAGAGCCGTACACCACAATCCCCAGGTTGCCGTTTCTTATGATAGTGTTCTGAAGCAGATTTTCACCCGATGGACTTTTGATGTAAATTCCGCCCCACTGCGATGGCAAATAGTCGTATAGAATATCAATGTAAGCAAGGTCAAATCTGTCCCCTCGTATTGTAACAGGCTGACTGTTAGTGCCTGTTGCAATAATATTGCCATCAACTACTATGTCTGTATTTTTGTGTAAAAAAAGTTCCGTACCTGCGTTCAATGTCAGTGTTGCACCTGCGGCAATATGTAGATAATCAAAGATTAAATAGGGTTTTTCTGTGGTAAAAACTGTGTTTGTCGTAATCGAAACTCCGCGCAAAATGTTTGCATCTCGTCCATACGCTTCCAGCACGAGCGATTGCTCTGTATTATTAACCGTAAAAACAAGATTGTCAGTGATATAAATTGGAATTGTGGTGTCATTTTCTTTCAGAGTGGTTTCAATCATCACAAAAATGCTGTCTTTTGCACCTATAACAATGTTTTCCAGTATATTGGACTCCGGGGCAGCAAATCCGTCCGCGTTAAACCTGAAAACCGATTTTTTGCCATTTGACAGTGATATTTTACTAATATTCAGTGCTTTACTGTTACGATTGTAGATAATCACCTCAGCAGTGCGGGAGGGGATAGTCGAAAAAATTGTGTCAAACGACACGGTGTCGGACGAAAATATCAGCCTGTCTTTTGGGTCGGTAGAAAACGACTCATTGATACACGAGGCAAAAAATATCGACAACGATGCAATAAGCAAATATAACAATTTGATTTTCATTGAATTAGAATAAAAGGTATTCGTCTGCAACAGCACACGAAAAAAATAAATGAATAAAACACAAAATTAGTAATATTTTTTGATAGAATCAAAAAAAAGTATTATCTTTGTGCCGACTTAGGTTCAAGTTGCTTTAAATGCAAAGCAATTGACTAACAGGGAATTCCGTGAAAATCGGAGACAGTCGCGCTGCTGTAAACTTCAAAAAAAAATTTTTGAACTGCAAACCACTGCTAAAAGCGGGAAGGGAACAAAAACGAAGTGAGTCAGAAGACCTGCCTGAGTAATTATTAACACTTAAAAGCCCTCGCGAAAATGGGTTAAAAGGTATGTTCAAAAAGGGATTTCGCCTAAATTTATTTGTTTTTCTGCTACTTTTTGCAGATAGCTTCGTGGTCTTTTCTCGGGAAAACAACGACAGTATTACGGCACATAACCTTGAACAACTGCAAGTTACAGCCAAAAGAAGTATCAATGAGATAATCCCGTCCCAAAAACTTTCGGGAAAGCAATTGGAGGCACTTAACAGTTTTTCTGTTGCCGATGCAATTCGTTATTTTTCAGGGGTACAAATCAAGGATTACGGTGGTATCGGCGGACTGAAAACAGTAGATATTCGCAGCATGGGAACCAACCATATGGGTGTGTTCTATGACGGCATTCAATTGGGTAATGCTCAGAACGGACAAATTGATTTGGGCAAATTTTCGTTAGACAACATCGAAGAAATTTCCCTGTACAACGGACAAAAAAGCGAAATTTTTCAATCTGCCAAAGACTTCGGTTCGGCAGGGACAATTTATCTGTACACACGGCGTCCCCGTTTTACTGACGGAAAGAAAGCCAATATCAAAGCCTTTTTCCGCACAGGTTCTTTCGACTTCGTAAATCCTTCTGTCCTCTGGGAACAGAAAATCAGCAAAAATATCAGTTCCTCATTCAGTACCGAATATATTTATTCTTCAGGGAAATATAAATTTCGCTATCGCAAAAGGCTTCAGGACGGAACGGTGGCATGGGATACAACCGCCGTCCGACAAAATGGGGATATTCACGCCATGCGTTTGGAAGGCGGTTTTAACGGTTTGGTAGAACAGGGTAAATGGAACACCAAAGCCTATTTTTATAATTCGGAAAAGGGAATACCCGGTCCTATTGTCAATAACGTATGGAAACGTTCGCAACGGCAATGGGACAGAAATTTTTTCGTACAAGGCAGTTTTCAAAAACAACTGTTCAAGGGGTATGATATATTATTTAACATGAAATATGCCAGTGATTTGATGCGTTACCTCAATCCTGATACAACTTTGATGTATATTGACAATACTTTCCGCCAGCAAGAAATTTATGCCTCGCTTGCCAACAGATATTCTATACTTCCGCAATGGGATGTGAACCTGTCAGCCGATTATCAATGGAATATTTTAGATGCCAACCTAAAGGACTTTGTTTATCCGCAGCGAAATACGGTTTTGGTAGCTTTGGCTACGGCTTTTGAATGGAAACGATTGAAAATGCAGGCAAGCCTTTTGGGTACATTCGTTTCTGAAAATGCAAAGAAAGGAGGGAAAACGCCGGATGACAGGCAAAAATATACGCCTGCTGTTTTTCTTTCATACCAACCTTTCAAACAACACCGTTTCAATATACGGGCGTTCTACAAACGTATTTTCAGAATGCCTACTTTCAATGATTTATACTACACTGATATAGGCAATATTGCCCTCCGCCCCGAATATACCACGCAATATAATCTCGGATTTCAGTATAATAAAGATTTTAACAGAGGTATAATCAGCAGTTTGAATTTCCGTGCCGATGCCTATTACAATGAAGTAACGGACAAAATTGTTGCCATTCCCAAAGGTAGCGGACAATACCGTTGGATGATGATGAATATTGGATATGTGGAAATCAGGGGAATAGATGTGTCGGGACAAATGCAATGTAAATTGCCTTACAAAATAAAATTAAATATCAGCCTGAATTATACCCATCAAAAAGCACAGGATTTCAGCAAAAAAGGAGAATGGTGGGCAGGGCAAATCGCCTATATTCCATGGCACAACGGCTCGGCTATCGTAAATATGATTTGGAAATCGTGGGATTTGAATTACAGCTTTATCTATGTCGGCGAACGCTATCACAATTCAGCCAACATCCGTGAAAACTACGAACAACCTTGGTACACACACGATTTGACATTTGGGAAAACATTCAAATGGCGCACCAGCAAAGGGATTAATCCCCTTATCAAACTCTCGGCAGAAGTAAATAACATTCTCAATCAACAATATGACGTAGTGTTGAATTACCCGATGCCGGGACGTAATTATAAACTGATTTTAAAAATAGAAGTATGAACAGACAGACTTTTTTATTTATGATTGTCGGGCTGTGCCTTTGTTTGGTTGCCTGCCGCAAAGAAAGTGAAATTTTTCAGCCTGAAGTTGTTACGGTAGATGTTCCCGAATATACTTCTATTCAGGGATTCTATCTGCTCAACGAAGGAAATATGGGCAGCAACAAATCCACTTTGGATTACTTCGATTACGAAACGGGCGAATATCACCGCAATATTTTTGCCGCTGCCAATCCTGCTGTTCCCAAAGAGTTGGGCGATGTGGGCAATGACATTGAAATCTACGGAGGCAAACTCTATGCCGTTATTAATTGTTCCAACAAGGTGGAAGTGATGGACAAGTACACCGCCAAGCGATTGGGACAGATAAACATTCCGAATTGTCGATATATCCGTTTCCATAAGGGATATGCCTACGTTACTTCGTATGCGGGACCGGTGGAAATCAATCCAAACTATACACAGCAGGGTTATATAGCTAAGGTGGATACGGCTACTTTTCAGATTATAGACCGCTGTTTGGTGGGCTTTCAGCCTGACGAACTGGAGATTGTGGGCAACAAAATCTACGTTGCCAATTCGGGCGGATATATGGCACCAAACTATGAAAGTACCGTTTCGGTGATTGACATACCATCTTTTACCGAAACAAAACAGATTGAAGTAGCCCGAAACCTGCACCGCCTGCGTGCAGACAGGCATGGCACGCTATGGGTTACATCGCGGGGCGATTATCAGAGTCAGCCCTCGCGTCTGTATTACGTAGATTTGCAAACGGAAACATTGACCGATTCGATAGACATTGCCGTTTCCAACTTCCATTTGGATGGTGATTTGCTTTACCTCTACAGCGTAGAATGGAGTTATGTCAGTATGTCGAACGTGGTTACTTACGGCATCGTAGATGTGGCACAGAAAACGGTTGTTACCCGCAACTTCATTACCGATGGAACAGAGCAACAAATTACCGTTCCTTATGGCATTATGGTTAATCCCTTGACAAAGGATATTTACGTTACGGATGCAACGGATTATGTATCACCCGGAACGCTTTACTGTTTCGACAGGGAAGGCAAACAAAAATGGAACGTGAGGACAGGAGATATTCCTGCGCATTTTGTGTTACTCGGAAAATATTAAATAATGGAAAATTTAGTACAAAGAATAAAAAGAATGAAAAAGACTGTTGTTACAGCACTGATTGTGCTTATTAATGTATTTTATGGGATTGCAGGTCATACTTCGGCTTTGTTCAGTAACCAAGTTGACAATGATGACAGGGACATATCGCCTTACATATACAAGGTGTACGATTTTATGCCCGCTCCCGGACAATTTGTCAATACATTGCCGAAATATCTACAGGGCGATACCCGCGAAACTATGATTATCAAGGCTGAAACAGCCATCGCCAACGATAATCGGGGTACCATTTCACTCGGCGGATATGGCGGATACGTTGTCTTTGGGTTCGACCACGAAGTGAAAAACATTCCAGGAAAATATGATTTCAAAATTCTGGGAAACGCCTTTTTCTCCAACTCGAACACTAACCCGGAGGCTCCAAGAGAAGGAGGAAACTGTGAACCGGGCATTGTCATGGTGTCGTATGACGCCAACAACAATGGCATTCCCGATGATGAATGGTATGAACTGGCAGGAAGTGAATATCACAGACCTGAAACCATCCACAACTATGAAATCACCTATTACAAACCCGATGAAAACAAAGATAAAACTCCCGACCCGAATTATCCTTTTCTGAATGATACCACTTATATCAGATGGACAAGTAATCAGGGAGATTACGGCTACGTATCTCGCAATACCTATCACTCCCAACCCTACTATCCGCAATGGATAACCGCCGAAACCATCGTGTTTGAAGGAGCTAAACTCGCCAATAATTACATTGACGAAAGCGGAACAGGCTCTTATTACGTGCAATACGCCTACGATTGGGGATATGCCGATAATTACCCGAACAGCCACAAACGTTCCGGTTTCAACATCGAATGGGCAGTGGATTCAGACGGCAATTGTATGAACTTGCCCGGTATCCATTTTGTGAAAGTTTATACAGGCGTAAATCAATACTGTGGCTGGCTGGGCGAAACAAGTACCGAAATTTTGGGGGCTGAAGACCTGCATCTGACAGACGGAGACGAAGATGTTGAAGATGGTGCAACCGCCATAGAACCGCTACAGGCTGAGAAATCAATTGTATTACTTCAAAATCCTGTTACGCAGCAGTTGTTCATTGCCTCCGCCGAACAGCAAAAGGCAGATGTGTATAATCTTATGGGCAACAAGGTGATGACTTTTCAGTTGCAAAGCGGAACAAATCATATTGCCTGCAACCTATTGCAAGGGCTTTATGTACTTGTGGTAGATAATCAAACAATAAAATTTATCAAAAAAAAATAATATTAATTAAATCAAAAAAAAGTTATGAGAAAAGAAAACAGTTTCAAGGCATTGTTGTTAGTAATGATGACGGTGACGGTCAACAATCTATTTGCCCTTCCGGGTGATACGATTATATTGAATTTAAATCAACCTACCAATCCCGAATCAATTGCGTTTGATGCGCAAAATGGATATTGGACAGGTACTTTTGACACCAATTATCCGATTATCGAATTTGGTGATTTCGCTTTTTCCCATTCGGGATCGGGCGGTTATTGGAACGGATTTACTGTGTCCAACAGTGGTGATAACACCGATTACGGCAATGGCGGCAATGCCAGTTGGGTACCTTATCAATGGGGCTGTATGGCAGGCGGCGGTATCAAAACCGATGCTTCAGGCAAAGTTGTCAAAGATGCCTCAGGCAAGGTGGAAACAGAACAGGGAATTCCCTATTTAGTGGCTTATTGGGGTTACTTTATGGAAAGCGATGAAGACCATTCTCTTCAAACTATTCTTTATAATAGCTATGAAGCTGTCGGCGTATATGTAAACAATCACCCCTGGCCCTACTACGGCAATATCAGTGGCGATGGTTTTGCCCGTCCTTTTGTGGAGGGGGACTACTTAAAACTGTTTATACACGGCTTGAACGAGGACTATGAAAGTAACGGTTTGGTGGTGGAATACACTTTGGCTGAATTTACAAACGGACAACTCATAGAAAGTCCTGACTGGGAATGGATAGATTTGAGCAGTCTGGGAACGATTTCAGGTTTTTATTACACAATGGAATCGACCGATGGTTCGGAGTGGGGTCCCAATACAGCTGTTTATTTCTGTTTGGACAAATTGCAGGTTCGCCAGCCCAATACACCTCCTTCAATACCGACCGATTTGCAGGCTGTGGCAACGAAAACCACGATAGCCTTTTCGTGGACAGCATCAACAGACGATGGTCAGATAACAGGTTATCAGGTATATTTGGATGATCAATTAGTTGAAACGGTTACCGAAACATCTTATCTGTTTGAAGGGCTTATTCCGAATACATCTTACGAATTGGGAGTTGTTGCTATTGACAATGCTAATGCGTTATCGGGGAAAGCAACAATTACGCAATCTACGTTAAATACTGTATGGATTTCTTCTGTTATCGGAGATAAAGTTGTGGTATATCCCAATCCGTTTATCGATTACATAGTGGTAAATATTGACAGTGACAGTGAGGCGCATCCTCTTGTTATATCCGACATATCGGGTAAAACAGTGTTGAGTGTAGATGTAACCGCCGGTGCTAATTGCATTAACACCTCGACATTGGAAAAAGGCGTTTATCTTGTGCGATACGGTTTGAATACTGCAAAAGTGGTTAAATAAATTGAGAATTAAGGGCAAAACCCTTACAGCATTAGGGTAGGGTATGGTAGTACCCTACCTGATAGCTGTTGGTTATTAACTGTTCTTTTATGTTAAAGAAAAGAATTTGTTTAAATTTAGTTGTTTTTGTACTGCTTTTTGCAGATAGTTGTGTGGTTTTTTCTCAGGCAAACAACGACAGTGTTGTGATATATAGCCTTGAAGAACTGCAAGTTACAGGCAAAAAAAGTGTCAATGAGATAATCCCGCCGCAAAAGCTTTCGGGTGATATGCTCAAAAACCTTGCTTCGGAATCAGTTGCTGATGCGGTGCGTTTTTTTGCGGGCGTACAAATCAAGGATTACGGCGGCATCGGCGGCATAAAAACCATCAATGTACGCTCGATGGGTACAACTCAAATCGGCGTTTTCTATGACGGAGTTCAACTTGGCAACGCACAAAACGGTCAAGTGGATTTGGGACGCTTTTCGCTTGATAACATTGAGAGCATATACATCTACAACGGGCAAAAGTCCGCTCCCTTGCAGTCGGCAAAGGATTATGTTTCGTCGGGCACAATTTATATTAATACTCTTCTGCCTCAATTTTCTGAAAACAAGAATTTTAACTTTACCACAAGGGTAAAAACAGGTTCGTTTGGGTTGATAAATCCGTCAATTCTTTGGCAGCAGAAAATCAGTAAAAACCTGAAATCTTCGTTCAGCACTGAATTTACCAACGCCAACGGCAAATATCGTTTTGCCTTGACCAATCCTATGACTAATACAGATACCGTTCTAATGAGGCAAAATACCGACATCACCGCTCTTAGAACGGAAGGTTCGCTCTTCGGCAATTTCACCGGTGGTGAGTGGATATTTCAGATTTACAACTTCAATTCTCAGCGAGGATTGCCGGGATATATTGCCCGTAATCTCTATGTCAGTCACGAACGTCAGTGGGATAACAACTTTTTTGTGCAGGGTAGCATCAAAAAATATTACAGCAAACATTCCCATGTTTTTAGGGCAAAATATGCAAATGACTACACTCATTATACGCAAAACCCTGCCAACCCAAATTTAGTCGGTAATTATTATCGACAACAGGAAATTTATTTCTCTTTTGCCAACGCATATCGTCCGATAAATATTTTGGATTTTTCGTTATCGGTTGATTATCAATTTAACAAATTAGATGCGAATTTGAGAGAGTTTGTTTTTCCTCAACGTAACTCGCTTTGGGGTGCTTTTGCTACCTCTTTGAAGTTATCCAAATTCAAGGCGATGGCTTCACTTTCGGCTGTTTATGCAAAAGATAAGTTGAAACAGAACGCTTCGGGCGGCAAAAAACTTGAGTTTTCACCTGCCGTTATGGCTACTTACTCGCCGTTCAAACATTTTCCTTTGAGTTTCAGAGGGTTTTACAAGAAGTCATTTAGAATGCCTGCCTTTAATGATTTGTATTACACTATAAGTCAACAGTTTTCACATCTAAAACCCGAATTTGTATCTCAATATGATTGTGGAGTAGAATATATTTTAAAAAAAGAGGGTAAAATAATTAAAAACCTCAATATTTTAGCCGATTTTTATTATAATGATGTTAAAGACAAGATAACAATCGTGCCTACTTCAAGTGCGTTTCGCTGGCAGATGATGAACTTGGGCATAGTTAAGATTTTTGGTGTTGATTTTTCGTCTGATATATTTTTGGCTTTATATAAAAATTTGAATTTGAATATTTTAGTTAATTATTCATATCAAAATGCAAGAGATTTTACCGACAAAACCGACTATTTTTACGGAGACTTAATTCCATATTCGCCCAAACACAGTATTACGGCGGTGGCAAATCTACAATACAAATCCTGGCGACTGAACTACTGCTTTCTCTATACGGGCGAACGATATTCTGCAAAGGCAAATTTGGAAGAAAATCGTATCCGTCCGTTTCAAACGCATGATGTTTCGGCAGGTTATGTTTTTGAGTTGAAGAAAATGAAATTAACTGTAAATCTTGATATTAACAATGTTTCCAATCAACAGTATCAGGTGGTATTGAACTATCCTATGCCGGGCACGAGTTTTAAAGTTGGGATAACGGCTGAGTACTGAACGCAAAAGCAGAAACAGTGAATAACTAATAGTGAACAATAAAATGCAATTACGAATTACGCACAACTAATTACGTACAGCGGACTACGAACAACGCTCTAAAAGTCCCGTCATCCCTCGCCGCTGAGAACGTTCCGACATGTAAATTATTTTTTTATCAATAATATTAACTAATTTTTTAAAGTATCTTTATGAAGAAATTGTATTTTTTATCAGTGATGTCAGCTGCTCTTTTGTTTGGCAGTTGTAACCCGGACAAACCTGTTATTCCCCCGGGTGGTGAACCTGTCGACAACCAAATTACAGGGTTTTACCTTTTGAATGAAGGAGCTATGGGGTCGAACAACGCAAGGCTTGATTTCTACGATTACCAGAAGGCAGTGTTTAGCAGAAACATTTTTCCTGCGGTAAATCCCGAAGTTACAGGCGGACTTGGTGATGTAGGCAACGATTTGAAAATCTATGGCAGTCGCCTCTATGCAGTTATCAACGCCTCAAATCTGGTTGAGGTGATGGATGCCAAAACGGCTAAGCACATCGGCGTAATTTCTGTAACAAATTGCAGAAGTATAGCGTTTGACGGAGGCAAAGCGTATGTTTCGTCCTTCGCAGGATCGGTGTACGGAGCTTCGCAAATCGGCTACGTTGCCGAAGTGGATACGGCTTCCCTACAGGTTTTACGGACTGTAAATGTTGGACACGAACCGGAAGAGATGGAGGTAATGAACGGAAAACTCTATGTGGTAAATTCGGGCGGCTACAACCCTCCCGCTTACGACAATTCGGTTTCAGTAATTGATATTTCGTCTTTTACAGAAACAGGGAAAATTGATGTAGCAGTAAATTTGCTTAACCTTAGAAAAGATGCTCATAACAATCTTTTTGCTTTGGGTCGTGGTGATTACAGTGCCGTTCAGCCCGATATTTACAAAATCAATACGCAAACAAATGCAGTTGAAAAAATCAACGTTCCTTATGCTTCAAATTTCTGTGTTTCAGGTGATTCGCTGTTTATTTTGAGTAACAACACCGACTACTCAAGTGGCACAGCAGTTACTGTTGCAAAGTTTGTGATTTACAACACTCAAAGTAAGCAAGTTATGACGGAAAACTTTATTACTGACACTTCTGATGCTCAGATAAGTCTGTCATACGGAATTGCCGTTAATTCAATTACAAAGGAGATTTTCATAACCGATGTCAAAGATTATGTTTCTCCCGGAACGCTGTTCTGTTTTTCGCTGGAAGGCAGCAAAAAATGGAGCGTTATGACTGATGTTATTCCCTCAAAAATTGCTTTTTTGTGGAAATAGATTTCCAATTATTCTGGAAAATATTTTGAATATCAGGATGATATTCAAAAGTGTTAGCCATTAAAAAAGGGTAGTACCGCAAGTACTACCCTTTTTTAATGGCTAACACTGACAGGTCTTTGTCATGTTCAGTTAATTGTCTTTTATTAATCAAATTGGTATAAGCGTTTAGGTTGCCCAAAAAAAATGCTACCTTTGTAGCGTGAAAACAAGAGAAAAATTTACAGGAGTGAATTCAATAGAATTTTATAAACGCTTTCAAAGCGATGAGGATTGCTACAAATATATTGCCAACATA
>JAITNR010000165.1 GCA_031290375.1 Prevotellaceae bacterium
TTTGAAAAAAATATTTCAATAAAATCCATGATTAATACATAAAAAATAGGAAAATCTGATCTCAGTATATATCATTTTTATATTTTGTTAATACTTTTTATTGGGCAGGGGCGTAAGGAATCAACAGGCGTAAACACGAAAATTGTTATGCATGAAACACCCGATGATGTTAGTTTGTTTCATGAAATATTACACTGGTTTCATATGCTTAGATATCACTATCGTTTTATTTGGGAAGGAGCCCCAAATAACGATACAAAAATATACAATACTGGAAAAAGTGGCTTAATTTTAATAGGGGAAGAGTACTACAAAGATATTTCAGGTACAGAGAATGATGAAAAACGAAAAGTATCATCATATGCATGGTGTGCCAAAGGGTCAAACAGCATATATTTTGTAAACTTTGAGGAACTTCGAACGATTTTAGGAGGAAATACTGAGTCTGATAAATACGAGAATGGAGATGAACTTTCTGAAAATTTATACAGACTATGTCGAAATGAGCCTTTGCGCTTTGGACATTCAAGCTGTCCATATTACGAATCGAATGTAGTTATTCAACGCGCCATTGACTCTCTGAATAGAATAAAAGACTTTTTTAATATTGCGGATATAAAACTGTTAGGTATTATTGGAGAAAATGACGTGAAACCTCCATTTCAAACGACTGATGCTGGTTCAATTGACGAAGGGCTAGGGGGTTGCAAAATATTAAAACCTATTGTATCCTTAATCAGGTAGTTTGTTTTATTTTTGAGGGATTTATGAACATCAGTGTGCCGTTTAGCTTGTTTTTATTTTGCGGAGCTTGTTGTGCTTCGTTAGATATCGTGGAAACACAAAAGAAAATAGACAATTTTATTAATGCCACGGATTCTAGGACCGAAAATAGCTACATGATGGTTACAAATGAGATCATAAAGGTAATAAATATTCTCTCTACCAAGTTACGAAATCAAAGTGGAGCAAGTGTTGACGATAGTTGCGACGAGAGCGGTGTGTTTGAATCTTATTGTTGCTTTTATGAAGAGTTATATGATCTTTCAAAAGATGGTGAAGTAGGAAAAAACTTAGACTATGCGCGGCAATTCGACGAAATGGATTCGCAGGTGTTAAAATTGCACTGATTTTTTATGCATACTTTGATATACAGTCTCTGTACACGTACGATTATGACAGCATATTTTCCACTTCTTTTTGGTAATCCGCAGGCAACATGGCCTCCAGGGAAGTTTTGTACCCTGAAGAGGTTAGCGAATGGGTACTTCTGGAGATAATCCATTCGGTTGGAATACCTGAGCGGAAGCCGTGGAGTTTGAGTTTAGATTCCGCTAAAACATGTTGATTACCAGGGATTTCGGCATTGAAAGTGGTGGTTTTCCGGATCAATTTTTCATAGACGGCTTTGGCTGCAACTTTGGCCGCTTCGCGAGTTGGGTAAAGGCCGCGTAAGGAATAGCCAATGTCGCCATCCGAAAAGTCTTCGTCGCCAATGGTTTCGTGAAATTCCGAGGCGGAATCTGTATCATAGCCTTTGGCTGTCACGCTGGGGATTTGTTCTTTCCTGGACAATTGCAATGACCAGCTCATGACGGAATCCGGCGTTAGCGTAGTTTCTGGAAGGTTGCTGCCAAGAGCTGCAGTGCCTTTTCCAACAGGCATTGCGACCAAGCAATTCCCAGCAGGTTTGATAAGGATGTTGTAGTGCTGGCCAAGGCGCGTTAGAAAGTGTAAGTCGGATTCAGAAGTTTGATGAATTGCAGAAATGTTTATATTTAATAATTCTGAAGAAATTCTTGCATCAACATTATGTTTGGCAGCAATTTCTTGAACAATATTTGCTAAAGACACATTATTATAGGAGTGTGATTTTGGATTCTTAAAATTCTCCAGGAAATCTGCAGCATGCGCCGTTATCCGCATTTCGTTTTGCAAAAGCGTGTAGCCATCAATTGAAAAAGTTCCCATATCAAAAAGCCCAGTTTCCTTGTACCCTAAAGAAACTTTGAGGAGTTCCCCAGTTTTTGGGTAATTCCAAGCCTTGATCAGACATCACTAAATCGAGTTTATCGCTTTTGAGGCCAGGTTCGTCGGTGATTGTAAGGCTAATCAAAAACGGCTGAATGCTCTCAAATAAAGAAGTATTTTTCAGTTGAATATCAAATAAAGGAGTCATTCAGAACTCCAAATGCGCACAACTTTTTGCGTTGGCTTTGATTCTATTTCAGGAAGAATTATCGTAAGGCCTGCTGGCAAAGTGCCTGTAGTGCTTGCAAGCCAAGGGTTTGTTTGGAGAACAAGTTCCATTGCGCCTCGACAATAACCATAATGATTAATGCAAATCAAATCCAAAACATCACGATCTTTTGTAATATAAATCATTTTAAAAGTTCCAATAATATATGAGATCTTCGATTTTCCACTTTCTTGAGTTCCAAGGAAAATTCAACTTTTCTGGGCAATCCATTCGAACAAAAAGTCGTCTGCTTTTCTTCCAAATGCGTGATAACCCATTTTCCTAAAACGTTCCCCAATCCATAACTGTGTTCACATTTAACTTTTCGGCCTTTGAAGGCTCTGCAGCGCAGAGGCCCAAAATTGTAAAAATCAATTAATGAACAGGGTTCATCAACAAGCATAAGCGGCTCACCTTTACTGGCAGTTTCTTTCATGAGTGGAAGTTGCAAAATTCCTCCTCTGTAATTGGAATAAATAATTCCATCCAACTTCAAATCCTGCTCCCCAGGACCCATGTACTGATAAAGCGGAAATTGTCCAATGACATTCTGCGCTTCCCAACGATAATTTCTGGCTTCAGTTTTGTTTTGGTAACTGGCCGTCAGCCAAGAAAAGAAGTAAGTACCCAACGCCAACATCATGAGCTAACCCACATAAAATGGCGAATCATAAAGCGCATCGCGAGTAGATTGCTGCACGGCCTTGCTGATTTCGTCGGCGATATTTCTTGAATCTTGATTGGAAGTTATATTAAATGTGAAATTATTGTTTTGCGTTTTATTTAAATTAGTGGCTGTTTTATTGGTTGGCGTACTCAATTGAATGTCAGATAATGATGTTTTATTTTCAGTTTCGATTTTTGTTTTGACTTCCGGTTCTTTATTTCCAAAAGGCCAGAGTTTCTTGAAAAATCCTGAAACGCTGCTTCCGATATTGCCGAAGAACTCCCCAATGGATTTGAATTTTTCCGTGATCCAACTCCATAAATTTACAAAGAATTCTTTGACTTGCGTCCAATATTTGATGACCAGCGTCGCTCCAACGGCAATTCCAGTAACCGCCAAAATCACAGGATTCAACGAGGCAACCAACGCCAATCCCTTGAAAACTGCACCAACGCCAGCAATCGCCGAGCCTACACCAAAGAACGCCATTTTCAGAACCGCCGCTCCGGCTGCTAATCCTAAAATTAATCCGGCGCCTTTGGTTAAAAATCCAAAGATTTTGGGATGTTCTTTGCTAAAATCTGTAACCTTTTGGAAAAATCCGGTTACGCTCTGCATCATGCTTGTGAACACCGGCAAAACAGCCTCACCAAGTGCAATTCCGAACTGTTCGAAGGAGTTCCTGAAAAGCTTCATTTGTTCTTTTGTCGTACCCATCAGAAGGCTGTAGTCTTTTTGCAAAGTCCCAGCAATCTTTGTCTGGTCGCCAAGGGCTGCAAAAGTCTCCTTCAAAACATCAACATTTGCAGCAAGTTTGGAGGCCTCCGCTTGTACACGCTGGCCAAAAATCGCTGATAAAGCCTTGTTTTGCTCTTGAATTGGAACTTTTTTTATTTTTTCTAGTGCATAAACCCAGGGTCTTTCAATTCTCAAGTATTAGATGTATAGTTTTCCTGTAAAACCTAGCACATTCAAATCGAAGATTAGTTATTGAAGTATTCAATTTATTAGCAAGAGTTATGCATAAGTTGCGTAAAGATGCCATAACTTCTGCCGAAT
>JAITNR010000179.1 GCA_031290375.1 Prevotellaceae bacterium
AAAACGCCTCTATTTCGTTTCTCTTTTTTAGCCCAAAAAGCTTTGAAAGCTCCTTCTCGTTTCTACCACTCAAGATATCATTGTAAAGCTCCACGCACTCTTTTCTGCACTCAAATTTATCGCCAAAACACAAAGCGTCCCGTAACTTGCCTTTGAAGGGCGAAATGGAGCTTTTATCCTCGCTCGGGGAGAAGAGAATTTTCAACATAACAGACCTTTGATTTTTGGTTATTATAACATACATCTCAATACCCATTTGATGCCAAAATGTAAGGTCTTTTGAGATAAAATGCCGAGTATTCACCAAAACATATCAAGCATAAGGATGCATAATGCCACAAGATTTGACTGACGATAATCAAAACAAAGTCCTTGCGGGGGGGGGCAAAAGCCACTCGTCTTCGTAACGAAAGCATACAGCCAAACACAGATTTACTCAATACACTTAGATTAGCAACCCCACAATTTTTTGACGCGGCAGGTAATTTCAAAGCCGACAAATTCGCCGAAGAACTGAAAGCCAATAACATTGCCGAAGCTCACGATGGTTATAAACTTAGCTTTGTAGGCAAAGACTACGCTCGCTTGCAAACAGGGCTACAATCTGAAACTATGATTGCGCCCGACAGCCGCCACAACGCACTTCCTGAAAACGCCAACAGCGGCAATGTTTTTATCACGGGCGACAATCTCGAAGCCCTGCGCCACTTACAAAACGCTTACTCGGGAAAAATAAAAATGATTTATATCGACCCGCCTTACAACACAGGCAAAGAGTTTGTCTATAACGATAAATTTGAATTTGACGATGAAAAATTACAATCGGCATTGGGTTATAATGAGGATGAAATTGAGCGACTAAAATCTATTCAAGGCAAAAGTTCACATAGTGCATGGCTCACCTTTATGTACCCTCGCTTGAAACTCGCCCAAAAATTGCTGAGCGACGACGGCGTCATCTTTGTTTCTATCGATGATAACGAACAAGCAAATCTGAAACTGTTGATGGATGATGTGTTTGGGGAGGGGAATTTTGTGGCAAATATGATAAGACAAGAAAAAGCAGGTGCGGGACACGATTCAAAAGAACTTGCTATTGAGTATGATTACATTGTAGTTTATTCCAAAAATAAAACAACATTAAAAATTAACAAAGAAAATGTTGATGTTGGAAATGATATAAAATATAGATATCAAGATAATTTCGTAAATGAACGAGGAAAATATTATTTAAGAGATTTGAATTACAAAGGTAGTTATAGTCCTTCTCTTGATTATCCAATTGTTTTGCCAAATGGAAAAACAATTTTTTCTGGTGGAATACAAGGAAGACCTAATACTTGGCGTTGGAGCGAAGCAAAGTTCAAATGGGGAATTGAAAATGATTTTATCATATTTAAAGAAGATAGAGTTTACATAAAGCAATATCAATTTGTTGATAATGAAGGAAATTTAATAGATAGATTTATTCCATATCGGGCATTGACAAAATTTTTAAATTCAGAGGGAACTATTGAATTAACAAAATTAGGATTAAATGCAGTTTTTAATTTTCCAAAATCTGTTAATTTATTAAAGTATCTATTGCAAATAGCAACGAATAAAAATTCCCTCATCCTCGACTTCTTCGCCGGTTCTGCCACTACTGCTCACGCTGTTATGCAGCTAAACTCCGAAGATGGCGGAGAGCGCAAATATATTATGGTACAACTTGACGAGCCAACCAACCTTGAGAGTGAAGCACGCAAAGCTGGATATGACACGATAGACAAAATAAGCCGTGAGCGCATCAAAAAAGCAGGCGAAAAGATACTAAATGAGTACAATAGCGACCTTGCCAAACAGTCAAATGGCTGGGATAAAGATACAGGTTTCAAACACTATCATCTGAAAACGTCCGATGTACAAACGCTCGACAAAATCACAGATTTTGACCCGTCCAAACCACAATTTGACTTTGGTGATGATAGAGATGTTTTGAGCATACTGCAAACTTGGCTATTGGCAGATGGAAACAAATTTGATACAAAAATTGAAAATATCACACTGGGCGATTACACCGCACCGTATGTCAAAGAAGCAGGCACGATTTATCTTATCGAGCCAAATTTTGGTACACAAGCGTTGGAAGCGTTGCTGAACAAAATAGGAAAAAACGAATTATCAGTCAGTACGATTTGTATTTATCCATATTCTTTCACATTTACGGAACTTTTGGAGCTGAAAAATAATGTAAAAAACAATTTAGACTACCCGCCAACAATAATAGAAAGATATTAAAATGAAACTAGACAAACTTCAATATCAATTAGATGCCATTGAAAAGGTGATATCGGCAATAGATAAAAACAATATTGCTGAAAACGGAGATTTTTATGCAAATCCGCTTTTGCAAAACACTAAAGGCATTGATGTAAAAATGGAAACGGGCACGGGTAAAACATATGTCTATACCCGCCTGATGCATGAACTCAAAAGGCAATTTGGGTTTTTCAAATTTATTATTATTGTGCCGAGTGTGGCGATAAAAGAGGGCGTGAAAATGTCAATCATTTCAGACGAGTGGAACAAACATTTCCGTCAAGAATTTGGCAATCAAAACATCAACTTCGGCATAATCAACGCGGGCGATTTTGATGTAAAAAAAGGTAAACGCAAACAAATTCCCGTAGCATTGAGTTCGTTTTGCGAAGCCGCGCGCGTAGAGGAAAAGTCAGTGCAGGTTTTGCTTTTGAATGATGCTATGCTTGCCTCTACTTCTATGACCCGCAAGGATTATGATTCTGCTTTGTTTGGAAGTGTCAATTGCCCGATAGAAGGGCTTAAAAACACTCGCCCGATTGTGATTATAGACGAGCCACACCGTTTCAGCAAAGAAAATAAAGCATGGAAAAACATAACAGAAGGATTAAATCCGCAGTTGATTATCCGTTTTGGAGCGACATTTCCCGACAAAGGCATTGGCGCAGGAAAAAATAAAACAACAGAAAAAGACTACGAAAATTTAGTTTACGATCTCAACTCCGTGCGTGCTTTCAATGAGAACCTGGTAAAAGGCGTTCATATCCGATATCCTAAAATTCCAAATGTCGCTGATGATGGTAACATTTTGAAATGCAAAGTCATATCTATAAATAAAGACGGCAACAAATTGCGGAGTGTAACTTTTTCATGCAATAACAGAAAGATTGAAGTGGAGATTGGTGGTGCGATGTCATCGGTCGATACAAATTTTAACAATATTGTGCTTGATTTGGATGGTAAAAATCTTGTGCTTTCCAACGGAACGAGTATAGAAATCGGAATGAGTATTTTACCGCAAATTTTCTCAATGAATTATCAGGAAGTACTTCTAAAACAAGCCATTGATATTCATTTTGAAAAAGAAAAAGAAAATTTTTTCCGTCCAAACAATGCCGCAAAAATCAAAACCAATTCACTGTTTTTCATTGATAGTATCTCCTCTTTTCGTGGCAACGATGAAAATGAAAAAGGTTGGTTGAGAGTAAAATTTGAAGAATTACTGAAACAAAAATTAGAGTCAGAAATTGCTAAGACAAACGATGAATACAGACAATATTTGCAATATTCTTTGCAAAACATTGAGGACTGTCTCGCAGGATATTTTTCGCAAGACAATTCCGACAGCGACAAGGCTATCCAAGATGAGGTAGATAAAGTTTTGAGAAATAAGGAACAATCGTTGAAATTCAAAAATGAACAAGGCAAATGGAATGTATGCCGTTTCTTTTTCTCAAAATGGACATTGTGCGAAGGCTGGGACAATCCAAATGTGTTTGTTATCACCAAATTGCGCAGCAGTGGTTCTGAAAACCGCAAAATTCAGGAAGTCGGTCGCGGTTTGCGATTGCCTTTTGATGAAAGCGGGCGGCGAATAAGCAATGAAGATTTTTATTTGACATACATTATTGATTATTCCGAACGCGATTTTGCTCGCAAATTAGTTGGCGAAATCAACGCAGATGGTGGAAAATTGGCAGATGGCAAAATTACAGATAGTATTTTGGATAAATTGGTTGAGGCAAAATATGCCGACAATAAAGCAAAGGCAAAGGGAAAACTGTTGCTTGACGATATTATTGACGACAAAGACACAATTTTAGACATCGAAAAACTTTTTACTTTATTGCCTGCTGACAATAAAATAAAACTTAAAGATGGCAAAGTCATCGGCGATGATTTACCTAAAAAACCAATGGTAAAACTGCGAAAAGAAAATTTTGAGAAACTTCGCTCACTGTGGAAAGAGGTAACCAAACGCTATTTGTTGCGTTTCAAGGCATTGAACGCAAGCGAACTTCAGCAAGTTTTAGATGCTACTTTTACCGATAATGTTTTTGTAAAACCAGATATTTCAATCGTTGAAGAATATACTGCAAAAGGCGATGGAAATGTACTCTTGTACGACAGCGGAGCGTCTTCAGTAAATTCCAATATAGGCACGATTTATTATGGAGAGTTTTTGAAACGATTGAGCAAGCGCACTTCATTGTCTGTTGGTGATTTGCATAATTCAATCTGCAAAACACTCAAAGACAGAGCAAATCCGAGTGAGCTTTTTAATACTATCTCTTTGGAAAACATTATCAAAAATTTCCAAGCCAAATTTGAAGAACTTTTTGCACAAAAGTATGACTATTCGCCGCTTGATTTCACGGCAAATACAAGTTTATTTCAACCTGATGGAACTTTCAAAGATGAGTTGGCGCAAGGGCTTTTGGGCGATAAAGTCGCAAATGATTTCCGGGATAATAGTAAATTTCTTTACGACAAAGCCGTATATGACAGCGAAATAGAACATGAAGTATTAAAAATACAACCGAAAAACGAAGTTGTGGTTTATGGCAAGCTGCCAAAACAAAGCATAAAAGTTCCAACATATACAGGCGGCACAACGAGTCCAGATTTTGTGTATGCGATTTGCGAAAATAACAGCGAAACTATAAAGTTGCATTTGATAGTGGAAACCAAAAGCGATAATCTGCGAATGTCGGATGCTGTTGCCGTTCAAGCACAGGAAAAATTGTTTAAAAACATTCCCAATATCGAATGGCGTATGGAAACCAGCGTTGAGCAGTTTGAAAAGGATTTAAAATCATTGTGTGAATAACGCTATCTATTTCACCAAATCTTTAAACTTACTATAACCCTCTTTGTCCATATCGTCGTAATGGACAAATCTAAGCGAGCCGCTGTTCACGCAGTATCTAAGCCCGCCTTTATCCAGCGGGGCGTCGTCAAACAGATGCCCTAGATGTGAGCCGCTGATTTTACTCTTTATCTCCGTGCGGTTCATATCGTGAGAATTGTCGTCTATTTTCGTGATAGAACTGCCATCTATCGGCTTTGTAAAGCTCGGCCAGCCACTTCCGGAGTCAAATTTGTCCGAAGATGAAAACAGCGGCTCGCCCGTAACGATATCCACATATATGCCTTTTTTGTGATTGTCCCAATACTTACC
>JAITNR010000240.1 GCA_031290375.1 Prevotellaceae bacterium
CTTTGCACCCGATTTTGAACTTAAATGGACTTTAATTAACAATTAACTCAACACATGTTACCTAACTCGCTATCAACCATCGGTTATTCAGCAAATAAAAATGTTTTAACATTTTTTATGACTGAAATGTTTGGTAATATGGAAAATTTTGTTAAACACACACACACACACACACACACATGAGCAAGTTCCACACTACTTATTGCACGCGCGCGCGAAATATAATAAAAATCAGTTAAATACACAAGAAAGTTTAAGAAATTTTTCCACAGGAAAGTCGGAAGAATTTGTCGCAATCATTCTCGTCATTGCGGGCTTGACCCGCAATCTCCAAATTGAAGAGAGTGCTGTGGATTGCTTTGCTCCGCTCGCAATGAAGCAACCCCCAAGTACAATGTTACCACATTGTTCATTATTGCAGAAGCAATCCAATATCAAAAAACTGCTTATCCACAATAAGCAAGTTGATTTAAAAATCCACAGGATTTTCATATCAATAGAAATGCAGGCTCTCCTATTGTCGGTATTCCGTAGGAGTTCAACTCCTACGGAGTTGGTGTGGTGTGGGTGGGCGATTATTTCTATTGATTATGTATGTCCTGACAGACAAAAATGTGGCATAAATCTTACTTGCTTATTGTGGTAAGCAGTATTTAAAAATTATTCAAATAAAATATTTATTAACTAACAAAATATTATTCAAATGAAAACAACAAAAGTTTTATTTATCACGTTGCTTATCGCAGCGATGGTGACAATGCCGCAAAGTGCAAAGTCGCAGGTTACAATCGGCTCCAGTGAGGAACCGCAACCGTTTTCACTGTTGGAGTTGATTTCCAACGAGCAACATGGACAGGGCTTGCGTTTGCCGCAACTCACTAACGGCGACCTCATCAAGTTGACGGGTTCGGATGATTTTGTGGCAAAAAAGAACACAGAAGCACGCGGACTGACAATTTACAATAGCACTCGAAATTGTGTACAGTACTGGAATAGTACGGAGTGGGTTGATGCAGCTGTGAGAGCCTGCCTGCCTGTTCCTCTTGCCCCCGTTATTTCCGACACACAGAAGGTTTGCAGCACCGGCACTGTTGCCGATTTATCGCCAAGCGGCCTTAGGTTGGTACAAGGCTCTTACAGGCGGTACGGCTCTGGCTTCAACCACTGCTTTGACTTCCTTGGGCGCAAGTCCTCTCCCTCTTTACGCTTCTCAAACGGTTAACGGCGTGGAAAGTGAGGCAAGAACACCTGTAACGATAACGCTTATCGACTGCTCTTCTGAGCCTGCCGGCGCTGTTACTACTTTTGTCAGAGTGATGTACGATTTCCAGCACCAAAGGCTTGAAGCATACAAAACAGGCGGCGGAGATGCCAGCAGTTTCAAGTGGCAAGTAAGTACAGGCAACGCCTTTGTGGATATACCGGGTGCACCCAATTCCAAGTATTACACTGTGCCTGCGAACTTTTACGCTGATGCTGTGGCAGGTATTCTTTCCACTCAAACTGAGGCTGTAGATGCGAATGGAAACAAATCGTTGAATTTCCGTTGCATTCTTACGAACCCCGCAGGAACAGGAAATACGGCGGCTTTCAACCTTGTCTTTATCAACACTTCGACTTATGCAACTATTAACGGCAGGAAATACGTTACTTTGGGCAAAGGTAGCGGCGGAAAAACAGTTGATGGCGGCAGTACAGCTACAATGCAAATGCTGCTTCTCAATCTCGGACAAAGCGGCGACAATTACAATCTCGATTATGACCAATACGCCAGCGACGCAGGCGATTTAGGTGACTTTTATCAATGGGGACGTGTTGCTGACGGACACCAAAATACTGTTTGGTACAAAGGTACTGACCATATAGATTCGATTGGGACTTCCGCAAAATGGTCTACGACTAATTACCCTGTTGCTGATGGAAAGACCTCTGGTGCTGTTGTTCGCGGGACTGCTACTGATATTTACGACACTTACGACCAGGTATTAAGTTCTAAAACAGATTATTTCGGCAAGTTTATAACATATTCCACTAACGCCGATTGGAATATTAACGAAACCGACGACCGTTGGGGGGGTGCTTCAGATTTTAATAATCGTGCTTCCGACATTCCCCTTAGTAGTTGGGCTCATCCCTCCAACAATCCTTGCCCCTCTGGTGTTGAAGGTTGGAAAGTACCGAGCCGTTGGAATTGGTGGGATTTGGTCAGGGGTGACGGCGTTACTATACCTTCAACTGTTGATTATAACAATAACCCTGATAATACTTGGTGTTCTTTTATCTCCAACATCAACGGTGCTATTGACGGTACTATCATTATAAGTAATGCCACCGGCGAGCGCGTTTTTCTGCCCGCTGCCGGTACTCGCAATTCTAGTGCTGGTACGTTGTCCTACGTTGGCTCGGGCGGCTACTACTGGGCTGGTACATACTACACTACAACCTTTGCGTGCTATTTGCAATTCTACAATGGTGTCGTGACCGCAGGTCACAACGCCAACAGCTACGCCAAGACCACTGGCTTCAGTGTTCGCTGTGTCGCAGAATTCTGATTCGGTTATTTATTAATCTTTAATATACAAAGTTATGTTAAATTATTCATTACATGAGAATTTGCTTACAGACAAAGTCTTGAAAGTATTATAAAACAACTGTTTTACAGTCTATTAACAATGCGGGCGTTAGTTTTTTTCTAACGCCCGCGTAGTGTCGTCACTAACGCCAGTGTTAGTTTTTTTCCAATGCTTGCTTGGTTTAAAAATCCGCAGAATTTTCATATCAATAAAAATATATTCCAAACCAATAGAATAATGTGAAACATCTACGAGGTTTTGGTTGGTCGAAACGAGCATTTTTCTATTGATATGAATGCCCTAACAAGAAAAATGCAACGATTTATTTCGCAAAAACAATGGCGCCTCAAAAAAAGTTTTAGCCGATTAAAAAATTAATTTGTATATTCAAAAAATTAATATTACTTTTATCTTTTGAATATACATTTATAATGTTTTGATAATTAGGATATTAGTAATTATAAATAATAAATAATTTTAGAAACTTATGTGGTTAATTAATTCTTCGATTGGAAAGAAATTTGTAATGAGTGTTACCGGTACAGCATTGGTGCTCTTTCTTTTGTTTCACGGAGCAATGAATCTGGTTGCGATTATTTCGCCTGAGGGGTATAATGCAATCTGTGCTTTTTTGGGAGCAAACTGGTACGCTGTTGTTGCGAGTATAGGGCTTGCGGCATTGGTTGGAGTGCATTTTGTGTACGCCGTTGTACTGACTTTTCAGAATTATCGGGCGCGAGGGGACGAACGGTATGCGGTGTCAAAATCTCAATCTGAGGTTGAGTTCTCGTCAAGAAATATGTTTATTCTTGGCTTGACGGTTGTAGGCTTTCTTGTATTGCATCTCTACAATTTTTGGTTTAAGATGCAGTTCTCTGAACTGACAGGTATAAAAACAGGGGAATTCGAGCCTCAAAACGGAGCAGAATACGTCAAGGCACTGTTTTCAAACCCTGCATATTGCGTTGTATACCTTGTTTGGCTTGCGGCAATTTGGTTTCACCTCACGCACGGCATCTGGAGTGCGTTGCAGACCTTTGGTCTGAACAACAATACGTGGGTGAAAAGAATTAAATTCATTTCATACGTGATTACCACTTTTGTGGTATTGATGTTTGCTGCCGTAGTTATTTTCTACGGTGCTTCTGCAATATGTAATGGAACAACTGCCTTTGTCTGGTAACTCCCTTACAGTCTCAATTAAAAAAAATCATAAAAAAAAGATAATTATGTCAAGTATAAAATTGGAGAACGGTATGTTCAAAACGGAAGTGCCCACAGGACAACTGTCGGAAAAATGGGGAAATTTCAAAGACCATCAAAAACTTGTAAATCCCGCTAACAAAAGGCGTTTGGACATTATTGTGGTAGGTACGGGACTTGCAGGTGCATCTGCTGCTGCCTCTCTGGGCGAACTCGGTTTTAACGTGCTGAATTTCTGTATTCAGGACTCGCCGCGCAGAGCACATTCCATCGCTGCTCAGGGCGGTATCAATGCCGCAAAAAACTATCAAAATGACGGTGACTCTGTTTATCGCCTTTTCTACGATACAATCAAGGGTGGCGACTATCGTGCCCGTGAGGCTAACGTATATCGTTTGGCTGAAGTGTCGAACAGTATCATTGACCAATGTGTTGCTCAGGGTGTTCCTTTTGCCCGCGAATATGGCGGATTGCTCGACAATCGCTCTTTTGGCGGGGCTCAGGTTTCGCGCACGTTCTACGCAAAGGGGCAGACAGGACAACAACTGCTGCTCGGTGCCTACTCCGCTCTCAGCCGTCAGGTAAGCAAAGGTTCTGTTAAACTGTACACACGTTACGAAATGCTTGATGTTGTGCTGATTAAAGACAATGACGGAGAGGAACGTGCAAGAGGTATCATTGCAAGAAATCTCAGAACAGGCAAACTTGAACGTTTCTTTGGACACGCTGTTGTAATTGCCACAGGTGGTTATGGAAATACCTTTTTCCTTTCTACTAATGCGATGGCGTCAAACGGCTCTGTTGCTGTTCAGGCTTACAAAAAAGGAGCATACATTGCAAATCCGTGTTATGCACAGATTCATCCTACCTGTATTCCTGTCCACGGTGATTATCAGTCGAAACTGACGTTGATGTCCGAATCTCTGCGTAATGACGGAAGAATCTGGGTGCCCAAAAAAAAGGAAGATGCCGAGGCTTTAAGGGCAGGCAAGAAAAAAGCGACAGAGATTCCCGATAACGACAGAGATTTTTATTTGGAACGCCGTTACCCCGCTTTTGGTAACCTTGTTCCCCGCGATGTGGCTTCCCGTGCTGCAAAGGAGCGTTGCGATGCAGGTTTTGGAGTGAATAATACAGGACTGGCTGTTTTCCTTGATTTCAAATATGCTATTGAAAGGCTCGGAAAGGACGTGGTAGAAGCTCGTTATGGCAATCTTTTTCAGATGTATGAAAAAATTGTTGACGAAAATCCATACGAAACACCGATGATGATTTTCCCTGCTCTTCACTACACAATGGGCGGTATCTGGGTTGATTACGAATTGATGACTTCAATTAAGGGACTTTTTGCAATTGGTGAAGCCAACTTTTCAGACCACGGGGCAAACCGTCTCGGTGCATCTGCACTTATGCAAGGGTTGGCTGACGGATACTTTGTTTTGCCTTATACGATTCAAAATTATCTGGCTGACCAAATTCAAGTGCCAAGAATGAGCACAGATTTGCCTGAATTTAAAACAGCCGAGTGTGCAATTAAGGAAAAGATGATTAAATTGATGAATATAAGAGGCAAACGCACCGTAGATTCCATTCATAGAGAACTTGGACAGGTTATGTGGGAATATGTCGGAATGGCACGTACCGAACAGTCTTTGAAAATTGCTTTGGAAAAAATCAAGGCAATTAGGAAAGAGTTTTGGAGCAGTGTTTATATTCCGGGCACAAGCGAGGAGTTGAATGTGGAACTCGAAAAAGCATTGCGTCTGGCTGATTTTATTGAAATCGGATACCTGATGGCACTTGACGGACTTAACCGCAACGAGTCGTGTGGAGGACATTTCAGAGAAGAATATCAGACCGAAGAGGGTGAAGCTCTTAGACAGGATGAGAAATATTCTTACGCAGCCTGTTGGAAATACGGAGGTGAAGAGTCTGACCCTGAACTGATTAAGGAAGATTTGACATACGAATTTGTTCAACGTCAACAGCGCAACTATAAAAATTAAGACTCAGGTTTTTATTGACTTTAAAAAAATAGCATATGAATAATAACAATTTTTTTAGTCATGTAATTACAGTGATACTAGCCTTTCTAAGCAGTATCTTGCTTTTTTCCTGTACGGGAAAAATATTTGAAAAGAGTATTGACAACAACAAAGGCAAGTACAAAATACAAAGCGATGAATCTTCGCAAAATATTGTAGAGATTGATTTGGACAGGTCATACAGAGAAATGGTTTTGGGGGCTGTAATAAAAAATCCTTTTTCGGTTGAAAATATGCAAAAAGGGAAAGAACTTATGTATCAGTATCTGGACGATTTGGCAAAGTTCGGCATTACAAAAAATTATCTTGATAAATTTAATGTAGAAACCACAGACCTTTATGTCAGATTTCTGCCCAAAAATTTTGAAGAGATGTTGATACTGGAAGCAGATACAAATTTAATATTGTTTGAGCATCCCTTACACAGAGAGATAATTGAAGACGGCGATTATTATATTGATGCCGATTTGCCAAAAGACTCTAATCTGATATGGCTGTATGCAGTTGTCCCGCACAATTATCAATTGGATACAGGAGTGGAGTATGAAATAATAGAATCGTTGTTTTTACCGGAACACAGTCCGCAATTTCCATTGTATTACGAATGGTTACACAGTGCAAAAGATACTGACTTTTCAACTTTTTGGTATGCAGATGGTCGTACTCCATTAGAAAATGATTTTAGAAACGCTTTGACAAATGCGGCTTTCAGAGCGGCGGAATACGAGGAACAAGACAGGACATATAACCACAGTCAATGGGAAAAAGAGTGTGTCAAAAAATATTTTATTTTTAAATCGTGGTCTTGGACTGACTGTTCTCACAAAATTTATCCGCAAGGACGGATTTTAATAGAAATTCCAAAAAACACAACAGGATTATCGGGCGTCAAAGTAAGAATATGGCGTTGGTATAGAGCAGATGAAGTTTATACTGACGGGGCAGGGTATTTTTATGATTCTAAGGCGTGGAGCGGGGAAGCATGGGCAAACGATTATATTGGGTACAAGGTAATAATGAAAGGGAAAAGGAAAAATAACAATTGGGATTTCAAAGATAAATTTGTTTCTACTCATTCTTATAAAATGGGATATTGTAAATTATGGGAAAGCCCGCATTTTACGCTGACACACAGTGTGTCAGAAACGTGGGGGCGAGGAGTATTGAGTAATGCTGTGTATGATTTTTGTTTAAATGCCGAAAATACAAATATGACCCTGCCCCCAAATAATTTACGAATTGCTTCTTGGTATAAAAGTGGTTTGGGCAGTATCTCCACTCCACTGCTTCAACATGGAGTAACGCTTGGTTTTCCAATAGGTAATGCTCGCTCTTTTGGGGCGATGTGGCTTTATCAATTTTTAGGACCAATTGTATATTTTTGCGGGTGGCAACCGGCTATGATAGTTGTGTTTGATGATAATATTGGTAATTATGAAAGAATGATTACAAGTATGTGGCACGAACTGAGCCATGCCTCACATTTTACCTGCATACATAACAATTTTGATGCACAGACCGCTGTTAATTACTGGAATTATGTCGTCTATTACGAATCAGACCACGGATTAAATGATGCTGATGGACCATACGGAAATAAGGGCGATGCAGATTGGGAAAGAATTGCATTGACAGAAGGTTGGGGTAAGTTCAGAGAGTGGTATTTAGGAGAGCGGTATTTAAATTATAATTGTATAACATACAATACGAGTGATACTATCTCTTTTTTGAACAGCGGATATCTACCATACAATAACAATGAATTTGAGTATGAATATGCAGGAATGTTTTCTGAGTTATATAATGCACATTGCAGTATGCAAAATTTGGAAAAATTATTGCAACTTGAGCCAGCAAGTCGTCACAGTGCAATAAATACAATTATGTTTAAATATAACCTTTAAAAATTTTAATATTATGAGAGCAAATGTAAATAAACTGATTTTTAGTTGTCTGTGTGTTCTGCTGTTACAAAGTTGTATCGAACCGTTTTTTGAGAATACTCAAACTAGGAAGTATCGACATGTCGTAAATTATCAGATAAATAATAGTACAAATGCAGATTTGTATTGTGAAATAGTGCAGACAACCGTATTCAATACAAGCGAATCACTGTCTAAATATATTATGCCTAATGAAACAAATTCAATAATCTTTGATGGTTATCGTATATTAGAAATGTATATTAATTTTCGCGCCTATTATTCATCAGTATCAGATATTATTATTTATAATTTGAGTGATACAACACAACTTTTTCTTGTGCCAATAATTCAACAATATATTCAACAATCCAGTATATGGGAAAATGATTGGATAATAAGAAATAACAGCGATTCAAAATATAATTATGGAGACCCTTTTTGTTGGATGTTAGACACATACATATTATCCATATCCGGAGAAAAATTATCATTATTTCAAAAAGATAATTCAATGCTCGAAAAGTTTCCTGAATATTATGAAAATTAAATTATCAAATCGGGCGCAAGGTTTTTGCGCTTTGCACCTGATTTTCTTTGTTAAATTTAAAAAAAATATTGCAGTATGCAAAATTTAGAAAAATCATTATCGGAATCAACACTGGATGCTTTTCAAGAAAAATTACTGCAACTTGAACCAACAAGCTACCACAGTGCGATAAGTACAATAGTGTTAAAGTACAATCCTTAAAAAAATAGCATTATGAATACAATTTTTAATAAATTATTGTTTTGTTGCTTAGGTATTATACTTTTGACAAATTGTACCGAGTGGTTTAGCCAAACAAAGTATATTCAACATTCGCATATTGTTGATTATAAAATAGTTAACAACACGAATAAAGTTTATTTTTGTGAAATAAGCCAATCGGTTGTTAATAGTTCGGATGAAGTTCTAAATTCATTAATCGCTGGATACGATTCTATAAATATTAATTTTCTTAATACAAAAGAAATGAATTATTATCATTTAGTTGTTCATTATATGGATTCTGCAAAAATATATATATATAATTTATCTGATACATCAGTGTTTAATTTTTTACATACGGAAAAATTTGGTATAATTCAAAACGACTACATAATTTTTAATCAAGATTATCAAAATATTAGTAGACCTGAACATAGTTTCTTATCAGCGTATCTTTTAAAAATAACACAGGAATTATTATCGCACTTTCAGAAAGATCATTCAATGCTCGAAAAATTTTCTGAATATTATGGAAATTAAAAAAATATAAAATATAAGTAAGTAAGTAAGTAAGTAATTAATTATGGGAAAAAGTATAAACATAAAAGTAAAAGTTTGGCGGCAAGCCGAACCAAAAGCCAAAGGCGGCTTTGAAACGCACGAGCTGAAAAACATCTCAACAGATGCCTCTTTTCTCGAAATGCTTGACGTTCTAAACGAGCAACTTATCAAAGAGCGTAAAAACCCTGTTGCGTTCGACCACGACTGTCGTGAAGGTATCTGCGGCATGTGTTCGCTCTACATCAACGGACATCCACACGGACCCGACCAGGAGGTTACAACCTGCCAGTTGCACATGCGTAAGTTCAAAAATGGACAGACCATCACCGTTGAACCTTGGCGTTCAAAGGCTTTCCCTGTAATCAAGGATTTGATGGTTGACCGTCAGGCGTACGACAAGATTATTCAGGCAGGTGGTTACGTATCGGTGAATACGGGTGGAGTACCTGATGCCAACGCAATTCCCATTCCAAAACTTGTAGCTGACGAGGCGATGGATGCTGCTTCCTGTATTGGCTGCGGGGCGTGTGCTGCTGCGTGCAAAAATGGCTCGGCGATGCTTTTTGTGGCTGCAAAAGTCAGTCAGTTGGCTCTGTTACCACAGGGGAAAACCGAAGCAGCAAAAAGGGCTAGGTCAATGATTGCTAAAATGGACGAACTTGGTTTCGGCAACTGCACCAACACCGGTGCTTGTGCCGCAGAATGCCCCAAGAGTGTTTCCCTTACGCACATTGCCCGACTGAACAGAGAATTTTTAAGTGCAAAATTCAAGGATTGAAAAATTCACTGTTAAACACAAGGCTGTCCAAAAAGTATGGCAGCCTTGCGTTTACATTTGAGCCAGGGCAAACGCATCTTAATTTAACAAATTTTAAATACTAAAAATTTTCTTTTTCCGTTTGTATAATAAAAAGAGTAATGCAAACACCTGTTAGTTATTTTACAGAGTTGACCGACCCTCGTGTG